>JBCCAQ010000208.1:0-9823 GCA_039814735.1 Cyanobacteria bacterium P01_A01_bin.15 | reverse complement strand
GTGCGTTCAATCGCATGAACTAAATTCTGCAGCTCTACCGTTGGCAGATCTGCAACTAGGGCATAGAGGTAGTTGTCATCGTGCCAGAGCACGATGCTAGTACCATCAGGCTGCTGTAACGTTAGGTGGGCTGTCTGAAATTCAGGAAACTGCTCACCTGGTAAATCAAGCTGATAGGCAGATACTTTTGTATCCGTCTCTAGCCGATAGGTCAACCGGAGTCCTTTGGTTTGACCAAATTGGCAACTGCTGCCCCCTAGCAGAACACCCCGCTGAGCGGGCAACAGCGGTAGGGTCGCCACCGTAGTTTGAAACTCCCGCAGCCGCGCCGGAATTTCATCTGGCTGGCGAACAACAAAGTCAACTGGACCAGCGGGGTCGACCAGCGATTGCTGATGATCTTTTAGCAGCTGGCTGAGGCCCGACCAGGTTTGACTAATCTCATCTGGGCTCGAGGCAACAGCTAGCTCAGGGCGAAGCTGGGACCGTTGGGCCTGGAGCAGACGCACCTGACCACTGAGCCGCAGAACGCTAAAGCCGCAGATAATGGCCAGTCCGGCCGCCAGGGTGGTCACCAACCAGGGCAGTCGTGACCGCCTGGGGGCTGATACTTGAGCTGCCGGGAACGCTTCGGATAGCTCGGTTTGGGCAGCGGTGAGGATTTGCGATCGCAACCCTCCCTCCGGCAGCACCTCCGCCAAACCATAGGGTATCATTGCCAGGGCTTCCCGCAGTTCAGCCACCTCCGACTTCAGTTCGGGCAGATGAGCCAACAGTCTCTGAAACTTCTCAGCCTCCGCCGAACTCAGGTCGCCCAGGACATACCCGGCGGCCAGCTCTTGAATCTCTTGGGGAGAAAGGGGCATTGTCATCAGACATCCTCCCGGAGTACATCCAGCTGCTTACGCAATTGCAACAACCCGCGACGGGCCCAGCTTTTCACCGTCCCCAGAGGGACACCAAGACGTTCAGCAATATCACTTTGGGAGCGACCTTCGTAATAACTCATCTCCAGCACCTCGCGCTGCTGGGACTTGAGGGTAGTGAGGGCCTCACGCACTAAAGCGCGCTGTTCTTGCTGGGTAATGTGCTTCATGGGTGTAACCGAGTCAGCAACAGACTGGGTGTTGCGCCACTGCTGGAGATACTTTTTCTGGGTAGATTGAGCCCTCAGGCGATCAATCACCCGCGATCTCGTCAGGGTCGTCAGGTAGCTGGGCAAAGTTCCACGGCAAGAATCATAAGATCGGGTTCGCATCAGGCTCAGAAAAACCTCTTGGGTTAAATCCTCAGCCTCCACAACCGAGCGCAGACCCTTAAGGGCAATGCCATACACTACGCTGCCATGACGATCGTACAAAATGCCCAAAGCAGGCAGCTCTCCTTTCCAGAGGCGAGTCACCAGAGCATCATCAGCTTCATGCTCCATCACAAATTGATCCGCTCCATCGACCGCCTGAATGTCAGTTTGTAATAGGTATACGGCTACCAAATCAAATCGGATGCACCCGATTCATAAAAAAAGGGAGAGCGCATGCTCTCCCCGCTTTGGCTTGATGGTAGACTCCCTGAAAATTTAGGCATTGGTACAATCCCCACGGTCTGACCAGGGACGTCTGCAATGCCCAGAGCCATACCACCTTCTCTTCCAGGTAGGCTTGTCAGTCTTTATGAGGTTTATGAGGACGCCTGCGCTGACGACTAACCGCAATAGCTCCACTGACGGCTATCAGGCTCAAAATAGTTCCCGGTGCAAGTGTGGCCACCTCTTTGACAAGAATGCAGAGAGCCATTGCTGGTCCCATGGGTCATGGGATAGTTATTAATTAAATAGAGCTGGGGTTAACCATGGACAAACAGGGCAATAAAACACTCACCCAACAGAGCCAGCACGGCTGCTTTGATGGCACCGTCGGTATCTATAGCCACCGGTCTCAGCAATGCCAATGCACTATGAACTTTGCGGTGTACATACCACCCCAAGCCAAAAGCAGACCCGTCCCTGTGCTTTATTACCTAGCGGGTCTGACCTGCACTGAGCAAAATTTCATCACCAAAGCCGGAGCCCAGCGCTATGCGGCCCACCATGGGCTGATGCTGGTGGCCCCAGATACAAGCCCCCGTGGTGACGGTGTCCCCGACGAAGACAGTTGGGACTTTGGCAGCGGCGCTGGTTTTTATATAGATGCCACCGTGGCCCCCTGGGTCAAAAACTACCGCATGTATAGCTACGTTACCGAGGAGCTGCCGGCCCTGATCCACGCTAGCTTTTCGGTTGATCCATCCCGCCAGGGTATTTTTGGTCACTCAATGGGCGGGCATGGGGCACTGGTGTGTGGTCTTAGAAACCCCGATCAATATCAGTCCATCTCAGCCTTTGCCCCCATTGCTGCCCCGAGCCAATGCGCCTGGGGACAAAAAGCACTGGAAAAGTATCTGGGCTCAGATGAATCAACCTGGGCGGCTTACGATGCTAGCCAGCTAATCAAGCACCATGCCAGTGCGGATCGGCCTATTTTGATCGATCAGGGTTTAGCTGACCCATTTTTAGAGCAGCAGCAGCTTAAACCTGAGGTGTTTAAGGCGGCCTGCGAGGCCGTAGGCCAGCCTGTGACCCTGAGAATGCAGACGGGCTATGACCACGGCTACTACTTTATTTCTACATTTATGGAAGATCACATTAGACACCACGCCGCCGTGCTTTGCAGCCGCTAGCTGCCGAGTAAAAACAGCCCGACCAGGGTGGCACTATTCCACAAGCTATGGAGCAACATAGGTGAGAGCAGGTTGCGCGATCGCGTATAGACCCAGGCAAGAATCGCTCCGAGCAACGTCAGGGGCAACACCTCCGACAGACTGAGGTGGGCAGCAGCAAAGATAAAACTACTGAGTAAAATTGCCCCCCAAACAGGCATATATCGAGTCAGGGAGGGGAGCAAAAAGCCCCGAAAAAGCACCTCCTCAAACAAGGGAGCGGCGACGGCAGCGGTGAGAAAAAACAACAGTAGCGCAACGGTGTCGCTTTCTTGCAAAACCGTCTGCAGCAAGGGATTATTGCCCCCCTGCCCTTTCCAAATTTGTTGATTCAGAGCTGATACCGCAATCATCAGTGGCAGCGCCACCACATAGCCCCCCAGCCCCCACAGGGGCCAGCGGTCAAACAACTTTAGACGAAACCACCCGCTAGGAATAGGCCGATAGGTCCAGATAGAACCGGCTAGTACCGCAATACCGCTAGCGGACATCAGCAGATAAAAGAGCATGGAATATAGGGCTCGTCCCCGGCTGCCGGTGGTTGCAAAGCTCAGTCCCGACAGACTCAAAACAAACGGAATTAGCAGCTGCCCCACAAAGAAAAAGCCCACGATCAGCACCTGCCAGACAGTTTCACCATCCCAGGGCACCTCCCAGGGGGACACAGCCTGGCCCAGCAATGACTGCTCTCGCCGGGTAAACCACTGTACCGCCAGAACAATCAGCAGCCCCACCCCGACGACACAGCCCACCAGCGGCATGGTGCCGACGGCAGCTAGCTTTACCAGCTTTGCTTGGGCGGCGGTTTGTTCTTGATTGGTCAGCTGGGCTAGATCGGTCGAGCGTTTGTCTAAGGTGTAGAGCTGCTCTAAGGCGCGGTATTGAAACCAGCCGCTGAGCTGGCTAGCAATGGTAATTTCAGATGCAGGGGTAATCTCAGGCTGAACTGCCCATAGTCCCAGCAAAACCCTGGCCAGTTCAGCCGTTGGCCCATCCCTCTCGCTAAGGGGCTGCCAGCGCTGGCGGGCTGCGGCCAGCTTGTCTTGCTGGGTAGCGATAATCCCCAACTTTAGATCGATATCGTCCACTAGCGTTTGCTGCTGGGTAATCGCTGTTTTAAATTTTTCGGGCTGGGGGCTGGAAGTATCTGTGGCAGCTAGCTGTTTTTGCGATCGCACCACCCCGTCCGCCGCTTCTTTACGTACTGACTCGTACTGCTTGGTCACAGCCTCCAGCGGCTTTGCCCCCAGCAGGGCCGTACCGAGGGGCTTAAACTCATCGCCTGCTAGCTCGTCCCACTCGGACGCCTGCAGTAGCAAGTTGCTTTGGTAAAGCTGCAGCTGCCCTGTCACCTGGGGCTGGGAAAAACTTTCGTAGAGGGATGAGGCCACCACCAGCGCCACAAGGCCCGTCAAAATTGATAAAACAACCCGCTTTAGCGTCATTAATTAATACAGTCAGACAGCTGAAGAAAAACTCAATCCCATGTATTATCGCACTTTCGGTTGGCGGGGCTGGCACAGAAACTGCGATGGATCGCAATAGCAGCTTAGGAATCTCAATCCTTTAAGAACTAACGATTTTGAGCGGTCTAATCCCGATCGCCATAGCCATAGTCAGCCGGTTTTGACTTGGACACATTGCAACGCTAGCCGTGATTATCTACGCTCATGGCTGTTTGGCCACCACACAGCCTGCCGCTACGGCAAACCCAAGGGCGGCCACCCCCAGCGCAATACCCATACTCCAGTCAGCACCGCGATCGCTCAATAAACTCATGGCCAATGCGCCGCCGCCAAAATATAGACCGGTGCCCAGGCCCGCTTTGGTGGTTGGCACCATGGATAGGGCATAGGGTAGGGTGCCGTTAGCAACCAGGCTAAAGGATATGCCGATTGCGATCGCAACCAAAACTGCTAGCCCAGCTGACCCCAGCACGCTTGTTACCCCAGCCGATGCGATCAGCCCCCCAAACCCAATCATCATCGCTTTGCGATTTCCCAACTTTGTGGCCAGTTGCCCACAGGGCAATGCACTCACCGCCACCGCCACAAACAGCACCACCATGATCAGCTTGGGTTGAGCAAAACCGGTCCCAGCCACCGCTTGGGGAAAGCTTTGTAGCAGCAGCCTTAGGCCCAACGCCACCCCGGCCCCCGTACCCACAATCCAGGGAAGATTTGCCCACCGCATTTGCACCTTGTCTCCGACAGATGCAGACGAACTGGCAATAGCTTGATCAGGCTGCACCTGCCGCAGCACTAGCGCCGCTGCCAGTAGCACCACCGTACCAATGGCAAACGCCACCAAAGGCCCCAACCCCAAAATAAAATCGCTGGCCAGCGGAGCCATGGCCCCAGTCACACCGCCTACCATGGTCAACACGCTGGCGGCCTGGGGTAAGTCTGCCTCGTAGGCATAGCGCCCCAGCAGCGACAGGGCCGGACTGCGAAAAATTGTCATGGCCAAGGCCCAGGCGACCAAAGCACCTGGCAATAGGGCCTTAAACGATACGCCGCCGACTATAACCACCAGGGGAATCCCAAGAAAACAGACAGCCGACACAATCATCCCCAGGGCAATCTGTGGAAAACGGCTCCCCACCCAGTGCTGACGCCGGTCCGAAAAACTACCCATGAGAGGTTCCATCACGGCTCCCAATGCGTTTTCAATCAGCAGCAGCAGTGTGGCCAGTCCAGCCGAAAACCCCAGGGACAGCAGCAGATCGTCTAGATACAGGTTGTATATCACCCAGGTCAGCGAAATGGACCCTTGAACCGCCGCCAACCCTAGCACCTGGAGCCAGAGAATCCGTTTTTGTACCACCGCATTTGTCATGGGAACCTACTCCATCACGTAAGGGGCCACACCCCGCAGATAAAACAAGGCAAATTCAAACGGGGGCGTCAGCAAAGATGTCTGTCTGCTGGCCCCAATAATCACCCCGTACCATACTAGATCTAGCCGCTGGGCCACTGGAGCAAATAACGGAATCAAAATCTTTATCCTGGGGAGTTAGGGCACTTATTTCAGCCGTACAATTTGCAATGTTTGATCTGAAATCATGTCGGCATTAAGCTTTTTGAGCCAGGATTAGCCCAAACCACCTGCGGTCGTCGGTAAAGGTTTTGAGAACGTTCAATCCGTGCTGAGCTAACTGATGCCCCATCACAATGGGGTCAAATTTACGGGATATTTCACTTAGCAGACGCTCTCCCTCAGCAAACTCTACCGTCAGATCAAGTTCCTTGAGGGTAACGGTCTGCTCTTGTTTGCTCTCTAGGTACATCTCTATCTGGTGCTTGTCCCAGTTGTAGAGGGCCACATGGTCAAAGGTGCTGAGGAAAAAATTACCCCGGTAGCGATAGTTCAAGTGCTGCAACATATTGAGGTTAAACACGGCGGTCAAGCCCTCAGAGTCGTTATAGGCCGCTTCGACAATAGCCGTCTCTTTTTGTAGATCTAACCCTAGTAAAAAGTACTGTCCCGGTATTAGGGCCGCACTAACCTGAGCGAGAAAGTGCTCACACTCAGTCGGGGACAAATTCCCCAGGGTGCTACCAATAAACATCACCATCCGGTTAGGTAGCTCAGGCTCAGGCAGTGCCTGGAGGGCGGGTTCATAGGTGCTAATTAACCCGCTGATCCTCAAGCTAGGGTAATCGTAAAGCAGCTGACGGGAGCTGTCCTTTAACATACTGCCGCTGACGTCAACTGGGACATAGCGCAGTGGCAGTCCCTGGGCCTGATAGGCATCGAGCAAAATGCGCGTTTTCGCGGCGCTGCCGCTGCCCAACTCTACAATCTCACAGGCACCGGTCAGCGCGGTAATCTCCGGGGCATAGCGCTCAAAAATGGCCGCCTCAGTGCGGGTGGGATAGTACTCCGGCAAAGCACAGATTTTTTCAAACAGCTCTGAACCCAGATGATCATAAAAATATTTGGGCGGTATGGATTTAGGAGTTTGGGTCAATCCTGCAATGACGTCTTGACCATCTGGAGCGGTCATTGTGGACGAAGCATCCAGCAAATTTTGAATATGGAGACGGGGGGCAGGATCAAGCACAGGAGAAACTGACCAGTCGGTGCGATCGCAATCAGCTGAGAAAGAAGCCATAAAAACCTGGGATCAACAGGGGTAGTGTAGCTCGGGATTTTATCCTTCGTCAGAAGATTGTTAGGTATATCCAGGGATGGAGCTAGCACCTATCCCGCAGCACAGCGAAACCCCATAAACAGCTCCCTCACATGGGGTTCATACCAATTGCGAAAGCTAGGCCGGAGCGCCCAGTCGCGGGTAGCCCAGCTGCCCCCCCGCAGCACCCGATGCCGATCGTCAAAATAGATGGCCGAATAGCCTCGATAGGGATAGGCGCTAAAACCGGGATAGGGGCGAAACCAGCTATGGGTCCATTCCCACACATTCCCCAGCAGGTCATAGCAGCCATAGTCGCTAACCGCCTGGCCAGATTGCCCCACAGAGCTGGTCGAGCCCAAGCGATGGCTGCAGTTGATCTGGTTTGCTTGCAACAGCGCCGGTAGTTTTGACACCAGCCCGCTGGCAGCTCGCGCCCATTCCGCCTCAGTCGGCAGGCGTTTCCCTACAAACCGAGCATAGGCGCTGGCTTCATACCAGTTCACCCCGCAGACTGGATGGTGCCGAAACAGGTCTAAGGCAGCACCGGGCCAATAGAGCGGCTGAGTGACCTGGGCCGACTGCAGCCACTGCCACCCAGCATCGCACCACCACCGACGGCTACGATAACCCCCGGCAGAGATAAAGTCGTGGTAGCGCTCACAGGTCACGGGGGTCCGATCAATGGCGTACGCCTCCACCGCTACCCAGTGGTTAGACCGCTCGTTATCAATGGCCATATCGCCAATATCGCCACCCGCATCGACCCCTAGGCGAACCCGTCCCCTTGGAATAGACACCATGCCCCAGGGAACCTCACCAGGGGCATCGACACCAGGGGTTCGCAGCGGCGTGACCTTGCCCTGGTGTCGATGCAGGGCCATGATCAGGGTTATGGTCTCACTGTGCTGACATTCGTGCTGAATCAGCCAGTGCCACAGACGCTTCTCGCTGAGGCTAGCCGTTGTCAGGTATGCCAACGTCCGCCGTCTGACCTCTGACATCAACGTCAACAGCTTCTCCAAACTAGGCAGCTGCTGGCGTTGGGCCTTCGGCAGACCGTCGGCGGCAAACAGCGTACGATAGTTTGGCAAGGGACAGGGCTGCTGGGCCAGGTGTTCTAAAATCCACAGGGATTCGGTAAAGGCTATGTGGCCCAAATGCCAACCCACGGGACTAAAGTCAGGGTGCGCCTGCTGTTGCAGCACCGTTGTATCAATCCCTTCCACCAGGGCCAGGGTGCCCTGACGACAGGTGTGGAGAGCTGTTTGAAAATAGTTGCGCAGCTGCTGCTCATCGGCGCAGTCAGCATCAGGAGGCGCAAGAAAAACCATGGATATGGGGATATAGATCGCTAGCGGCAACGGTCAAACTATGGGCCTGGTCCAGGGGCTCCCAATCAGCCTCAAACAAAGGCTCAGAGGCGAGAATCATCCCCTGCGGCTGACGCAGTAGGTAAAAGGACGGAGCCTTGTCCCGATTATCAAAACGGGCGGCCACCAGCCGCTGGCCATCGCTCAAGATGATCACACCGGACACCCGAACATCGTATTTGTTAGCCAGGTCTTCAATCATCTCGACGGCCTGTTCTAAGGCCCCACGTATCCCCAGCTGGGGTCGCATCTCCAGCAGATGGGTAATCAGGGCAAAAATATGTTCTGAGTCGGTCAGGCCATAAATATTTTGATAGGCAATATCGCCAATCAGGTCGCGCATGGGGCGATAGAGTGTCTGGCGAAACTGCTCAATATAGCCATTGTGGACAAACAGCCACCGCCCATGGCGAAACGGCTGACAGTTGCTGAAATCTAGGGGTAGTCCGGGGGTGGCGCTACGGACATTGGCCACAAAGGAGCGGGTTTGAATATAGCGGCACAGGTGGGGCAGGTTGGCATCATTCCAAATAGGGAGCACATTGCGATAGACAAAAGGGTCTGCCGTGGGGTCCTCAGGGTGATGCCAGCCCACACCAAATCCGTCGGCATTGAGCAGTGCAAATTCTAGTTCCTTGGGCTGATAGCTTTGAACAACTAAGGAATGTTCTGGTTTGAGGATGAGATTTTCAAGGGGGATGGGCTCTCCTAAATAGGCAAGTAAACGACACATAGGCGAACGGAATAGAGTCCTTAGTTTTGTAGGGAGAATGCGGCGGTGGCCACCAATGCCCAGCCAACAATGAGGGCTACTCCACCGATGGGAGTGACAGCACCCAAAATTTTGATACCCGACAGGCTCAAGCCATAGAGGCTGCCCGAGAAAATCACAATACCGATGAGCAAAGCCCAGCTGGCGTAGTTGAGCCAGCCATTCGTCGGGTTCTGGAGCCACAGGAGTCCCACCAGCAGCAACGCTAGGGAATGATACATCTGGTAGCGGGTACCAAGTTCGAAGGTGGCCAGGGCCTTTTCGCTCAGCTGGGCTTTGAGGGCATGGGCCCCAAAGGCTCCCCCTGCAACAGATAGTCCTCCCAAAATCGATGCGATCGCAATACACAAACGAGCGGTCATGGCACACAAAGGAAAACCAACCTTTCCAGGGTAAACAATGGTTTGCCCCTATGGCGGAGCCATTTTGGTGAGTTGCACACAAGGAGTCCTGTGGGGGTCCCCTGTGACCGCTACCGTCCTATCAGATGGCACGGCTCTATGGATGGATTGACTAAAGCAACCTTGGTTTTTGCCCTACTGCCGCTTTTGAGTGGCCGTGGCGTTGCGATCGCGGCTCCCCCAGAGATTAGTCTCCCTGCCGCCTATTCCTCACCACTGCTGGCCCAGGCCATTGTACCCACCCATAACGAGGTGACCCAGGTCATCTCCTCAGACCTGGGCACCATTGAAATTAGCGGCGGTACCTCCGCAGCAGGCAACCTTTTCCACAGTTTTGAGCGGTTCAACCTGACTCCAGAACAAACCGCCAACTTTCTCACCACCCCTT
>JBCCAQ010000100.1:0-16467 GCA_039814735.1 Cyanobacteria bacterium P01_A01_bin.15 | reverse complement strand
TTTTTGATTTTGAGGATGTTTGTGGAGCACTTTTCTTGCTCCATGTATTGGAGCTAGGGAATATCGACGCAGTGATTATTTCTCAAAAGGGCGGGTTGTATCGGTATCGGATGTGCGATCGCATCCAGGTTACCCACTACTACCAGGCCACCCCTTGTTTACAGTTCCTTGGCCGCAGTAATGCCACCAGCGATATGGTCGGTGAGAAACTGACGCAGGGTTTTGTCAGCCAGGTACTGGCCCAGCTAGATATACCCGCAACTGTGTTTAAGTGTTTGGCCCCTAGCCTGCTGCCCTATCCCCACTACACCCTGCTGCTGGATCGGGGTACCGAGTCTAAGGCGTTGGCTATGCGGCTAGACCAGCTGCTGTGTGGGGCGTATCACTACCGTCAGGCTCGGCTGTTAGGTCAGCTGCAGCCGGTGCAGGTACTCTCCTTGGCAGAGATGCCCCAGCATCTGATGGCGTATAACTACCGCCAGGGCAAACGTCTAGGCGATGTCAAATATCCCTGCCTGTTGACCACCACCATTGATCTGACAGATGTGTTGACGAACACTAGCTCTTAGACCAGCAGCTTAACTTTCCTTAACTCAAGCCCGAAAAACCATGAGGGGATCATGACAATTCAAAGTTTTCTATTAGCGTATTTTTGGTTGCGATCGCGCTGTTCAAAGTTGCCCTCATGTTAGCCAAACTCCCCATAAAATCTGGTCGGTCACTGATCGGCGGCATGTTTCAACTCTCTCACTACCGCTAAATAATAGTTTTATAGTCAGATGGCTCTACGAACACGGATACACTATCGCCGCACGGGAGCATCTCGCTATTCTCGCTTCATAAAACCACCTTTAAAGGTATCAATTAACTAAAAAAATCAGATAATATTTGCTCTGATAAGCCAGCATCCCTGAAAAATTGCTTGTAATATAAATGTAGTATCGAGTGATTCTTTAGTACTCCGGAGCTTAAGTCATGAGTGCATTTCTAGGGCAAAAGATTGATACGACTACGGCTAGCCACAACAGACTAAACTCTTGGAAAAACTTTCTAGGACAAAAAATTGATATATCTGCAGCCTATCCCGACGGACTGCCGCTGTGGAACGTAATGCTACGAGTGATGATTACTGCAGTGGCAATCATTGCAGCAATTGCAGCCCCCATGGCAATGTCAGGATGGATGGACTGTTTCTTTAGTCCGCCAGCATCCATGACAACCTGTAATCCTGGGCTTGCAACCTGCAATCCACCTCAGTGCTATTGTTCTTGTTCACCTTGGATCTCCGTGCATTCCTGTTACAGGCTGACGGGTGGTCCTGGCTCGACATGCACCCCTTGTCCAAACGCAGGTCACCAACTTTAGGTAACAAGAGTATGTTTAATGTTTTTCAGCTGGTCATTACATACCTGGCGTAAACTGGGCTTATGAAAATCTTTCATGCTGGAAACATTTGACTGTAGTAAAGGCTTACTCTCATGACATCTAGCCCTGGGCTATTCTCTGTTGGCAAGGTAAATCTTTCTTTTGAGAAGTGGCTGGGAGGCATAGGCTGTGTCATCTGCCTCGCTAACTTTGGCTCTGCTCAAGCCCAGACTATTGAAGCTGATAACACATTAGTTCCTGACAATTCCAATGTTGTATTTCAAGCTGGGACGAATACATTTGAGCTCACGGGAGGGCAAGTCTCAGGCGATCAGCTCTCTCTATTTCATAGCTTTAGTGAATTCTCTGTGCCGCTGGGAAGCACAGCTTTCTTTAACCATGATGCATCGGTTCAAAATATTATTGGCCGAGTAACAGGTGACTCGACTTCAGTTATTGATGGCTCAATTCGCACTGGAGGCACTGCTGATTTATTTCTACTGAATCCAAACGGCATTATTTTTGGTCCCGAGGCGAAACTGGAAATCAATGGGTCCTTCTTGGCAACAACAGCAGATCGTATTCTGTTCGAGGGTGGAGAATCCTTCAGCGCAACTGAAACTGAGAATCAGCCCTTGCTGACTGTCGGTGTGCCCACCGGGTTGCAGTTTGGTCAAATGCCAGGAAGTATTGTCAACCGGTCTGTTTCAGAAGGGGTTGGTCTGCAGGTGCCACGTAGGGAAACACTTGCCTTGGTGGGGAGCGATGTGGTCTTTGAGCAAGGGGGTGCTAACGCGCAATACGGGAGAATAGAGGTTGGCAGCGTGGCTGCTAACAGCCTAGTTGGTATCACACTAGCTCCCGAAGGATGGGCTCTAGGCTATGAAGCTGTGGAAAACTTTAGAGATATCGAGCTTTACCAGGCTACTATTTCGACTAATGGACCTTTATCAGCCAACCCAACAGATCTTTTTGTTCCTAGCAGCGGGGATATTCAACTCCAGGGACAAGATATTATTGTGGCCGATAGGTCGCGAATTGTTCTTCCTAGATTTATTATTTCAGATTCGGTGGGAGACCTGATTATTGTCGCGTCTGACTCTGTAGAGATAAGTGATGATAGTGTCCTTTCAACTAACGTTAGCATCGGAACAGCGGGCGATATCCTTATTGAAACAGAAAGATTAGTCATTAGAGATTTGGGAGCCATTGGTGGGTCTACTTTATCTGGATCTGAATTTAGAGCAGGTGGCAATATAACTATCCGTGCCCAGGAATCTGTAGAACTACAAGATGGCTTCATAACTACAAACACCTCTGCTTCACAAGATGCTGGAAATATCGATATTCAAACAGCTAGACTCATACTGCGTGAAGGCGGTCAGATAAACACATTTACTGAAGGTTCAGGAAATGCGGGTGTCTTGAATATTGATGCCACAGAATCTGTGCTCATAAGCGATACGGTAGGGATTAATCCCAGTGGACTATTCACTCGCACATCAGACACAGGAGATGCAGGAAGAGTTTTAGTTGAAACTGGACAGCTAACGATCCAAGATGGCGGACGAATCTCTGTGGCGGCTGATCCTGATGAAACAGGTGGTTTGGTCTTAGGTGATGCTGGCAGTGCATCTATTCAAGCGGAACAGGTAACTCTCCAAGACAATGGACAAATTACGGCGGCTAATGTTTCCAGTACCAGTGAGGGTATTCAGCTCCAGGGAGTCGATAGCCTGAGCGTCAGTGGGGGCAGCCAGATTACGGCCTCGACCCAAACGGGTGAGGCGGGCAGTGTGCTGGTAAACGCGGCTGAAGCGGCGGCGGATGTGGTGCTAGTCAGTGGAGAGGGCAGTCGCATCGCAGCCCAGGCTACGGAGGCAGGCGGAACCGCAGGTAGTGTAGCTATTAATGCTACTCAGCTAACGGTAGAAGCAGGGGCAGAAGTGACGGTGAGTAGTCCCCAGGGGCAGGCGGGGAATCTAGACGCTACCGCCGCGCAAATTCGCCTTGATAACGGTACGTTGGCGGCGGAGGCGGGCGCAGGTCAGGGAGCTGTGATTACCCTGCAAGGCTTAGAGCTGCTGCTGTTAAGCAACAATGGCCAAATTTCTGCCCAAGCATTCCAAGATGCTGACGGGGGTAATGTTGTTATCAATGCAGCCGATGGATTTATTGTCGCTGTGCTCGATCAAGATAATGACATTATTGCCAATGCGGTTGAGGGGCAAGGCGGTGATATTGACATCACGGTGCAAAATATTTTTGGACTTGAGGTGCGGTCAGCAAACAACGGTACCAACGACATTGACGCTAGCTCAGAGGCTGGGATTGATGGGGAAATCACGATTGATCGGCTTGGTGTGGATCCCAATCAGGGTATCAATGAGTTGCCTACTGGTCTGGCGGTACCTGATATTAGTCAGGGCTGTCAGGCTAGCGACGATGTCAACAGTCGTTTTATTAATACGGGGCGAGGTGGGTTGACGACGAGTCCCTATGAGCCGCTGAGCAGCGATGGCATCCAAGAAGATATTTACCCGGCGGGTCAAGCCCAGTCGTTACGGCCTGCCTCTGAGATATCTCCTGAAACACTGCTTGAGGCCCAAAACTGGGGTAGAAATCCTGAAGGAGAGGTGGTTCTGATGGCGGCTTCCCCTGAGGTTCAAAGCTTCTGCCAGGGACCTTTGCTCGGAGCTTTTTGATATGAGGTTTTTACTGCCTAACCTCAAACGCCGCTCCCGCCGCGTCTTGCTTTCAGCATTGTTCAGTTTTCTGGTCACGCTCGGTGTGCCTGTCCTACTGGCCCAGGGGGGGCGTGCCACACCGGTGCCATCGTCGCCGGTCATTGCTCAAACGTCGACCGCTGAGTCCCTGTTGCAAATGGGGATCCAGCTCTATGAGGCAGAACAATTTACAGCGGCCATAGATATCTGGCAACGCTCGCTGACAGACCTTGAAGTGAGTCAAGGGAATCTCACACAAGCTCTCTTGTATAATAATATTTCCTTGGCCTATCAACATTTGGGTCGGTGGGACCAGGCTAAGGAGGCAATATCTCAAAGTCTGAATCTGCTAGAGAACGTTGCAACCCCGTCGGCAGAGTATTTAGAAACGTTAGGGAAAGCCCTAAATACCCAGGGGCGTTTGCAATGGGCTAAGGGAGATCTCGGTGCTGCGCTGGCCGCCTGGCGTGAGGCTACGGCAGCTTACCAGCAGGCGGGGCATACGAGGGGTATTTTACTAAGCCTGCTCAATCAGGCAAAGGCCCTCCAGGCCCAGGGATTACATTTTCAATCCCAATCGATTTTGGAGCAGGATGTGGCTCAAATGCTGCAAAATGAGCAGCTCGATCCGATGCTGCGAGCTACGGGATTATGGCATCTGGGCAACGCTCAAAAACAGTTTGGAGCCCTGAGTGCTGCTAAAGCTAATCTGCAAAGCAGTCTGGATATTATTGGTGAGCGACAGCTTGCATCCCTAAAGGGGGCCGTTTTACTTGAGCTGGGAAATACAGAGCGCGCCCTCGGTGACAGCGCCAGTGCCATCGGCAAAGTGGAACAGGCGCAGACCGAGAGGGACGATGCCTTGGGCTTTTATCTGGAGGCGGCTATATCGGCTTCTAATCCTATAATTCAGCTGCAGGCACAGCTCAACCGGCTGAGTCTTTTTATCGAACTAGGTCAGGGGTCAGAGGCCAATGCCCTGTGGCCTACGCTGTTGCCTAAAATAGCTCAGCTATCTCCAAGCCGTACGGCGGTCTATGCTCAACTAAACTTTGCTAAAAGTTTGACCAAACTGATGCCAGGTAAGCAGAGTAAGCCTGCAGCTGACCAGCAAGTATCGGCGACAGCGCCTGATTGGACAGATATTGATCGGCTGCTGAATAGAGCTATTGGGCAAGCTCAGACGCTAGAGGATCCGATTGCAGAATCTTACGGTATCGGTCAGCGGGGTGAGCTATATGAGATTACCCAACAGTGGTCCCAGGCTCAAGAGCTTACCCTACAGGCACTGCAGCTAACGGAGCCAGCCCGATATCTAGATGGTCGCTACCGTTGGGAGTGGCAGCTGGGGCGCTTATTAAAACAAACAGGCAAACAAGATGAGGCGATTCAAGCCTACAGTGCTGCTGTTAAAACGCTGGAACTAGTTCGGAACGATTTGCTGTTTATCGATGCAGAGGTGCAGTTTTCCTTTCGGGATAATATTGAACCTGTTTATCGGGAGCTGGTAGATTTGCTGGTCAGCAGCCGTGACGGTAATGGTGACCCAAGTCAGGAGAACCTGGAGCGGGCCATTCAACAAATTGATAACTTACAGCTAAGTGAGTTAGAAAACTTTCTCCGCTGTAATTTATCTCAAACAACGGCCATCACAAAGTTTAAGGCTGACTCTACAGCCGCCATCCTCTATCCAATTATTTTAGAGGATCGTTTAGCGGTTATTTTGCAGCTACCAGGGACGAAAAAGTTTGCTCAAATTGAAATTTCTAAGTCAGAGGTTAATGCCACTCTTCAGCAACTACGCCGCGATTTGAGCAATGCTCCAAATCGAACTCCTGAGGTGATTGCAGCGGCTAAAGAGGTCTATCGCTGGCTGATTGAGCCCTTTGCCTTGGAGCTGCAGCAGTCCGATCAAATTGAAACTCTGGTGTTTGTCCTAGACGGTTCCCTGCGTAATATACCGATGGCAGTATTGCACGATGGGGACGACTATCTGATTAAACGGTATGCGATCGCAGTTGCCCCCCAGCTTGATCTCTTCACCCCCAGTCCTCTCACCCAGGAACTACAGGTCTTTACCGGCGGTATGGGTCGCCCTCAAAAAATAGAAGGACGAGAGTTTTCTAAAATTGAAAAGTTAGAAGCAGAACTCGATGGTATTAGTCAGCTGTCTGGCACCCAGCCACCGCTGCTCAACCAGAACTTTACCAAAGAAACGCTGCAACAGCAGCTGAGAACAGGTGACTTTTCGGGTATTCATATCAAGACCCACGGTCTTTTTAGTTCCGATCCAGAAGAGACCTTTATTGTGGCCCATGATGAGCTGATCCGAGGTCAAGCACTGGGGGATCTAATCCAAGCTGGCAGTCGTCAGGGGGAGACGCCCATCGAGCTGCTGGTGCTCAGTGCCTGTTCAACAGCAGAAGGGGATAATCGGGCGGTGTTGGGGTTGGCGGGTATCGCGGTACGAGCCGGAGCCCGCAGCACCATATCGACGCTGTGGGAAGCCCAAGACGTGCCCAACACCCAGCTGATGATTCAGTTTTATCGAGAGTTAAAAATCCCTGGCACCACCCGAGCCCAAGCGCTACGCCGGGCTCAGTTAAATCTTTTAGAGAGTGGATACAGGGCTCCCCACATCTGGTCGACCTACGTCTTGGTGGGTAACTGGCTTTGATTGATCGAGCGGTCACTCGGACTGGCTGGGTAAGGGCGTGAGTCTCACCGGTCCGACAATAGGAGCCGGGGCGAGGTCGCCTAAATCAACAGATTCCAACAGCTCGGTCCAGGTTTGTCTCAGTACGGCTGTCTCTAAAGCCGGATCCTGCAGCTGAGCGGCTAGCTGGGCGACCGCATCGTACCAAATATCTGGCGAGGTGCTACTCACCTGCTGACGGCGCTCTGGAGTGTGGGCAATCCGTTGTACCCAGCCATCGATCTTTAACTCACTTTTAGAATCTGTGTTTGAATCACAGTTGAGGTTCACATACCAGTGATATGGGACATCCTCTTGCAGGTTAAACTCTTCTGAGTCGGGGAGGGTGATGCTGACAAGGCCCGCCGTGTCGGGTAGTTCAAACGCCGTTTCATAAACGCGCTGTTCTTCATCCCAGGTGAGGATAGAGAATTCGCCAGAGGCCACCTCCTCTGAGGTGTAGGGCATGTAAAACCAAAATGTTGGCTTTTCTGAGAGGGTCACACCGTGAACGCTGGCTGGGGTGAGGGCAGTGAGTGCCTGCTGTTTTGGTGGACAAACTAAGGCCTCTCCGCTGAGGCCACCTCCCGGCTGGCGTTTTCCAGGCGGTGGTGGAGTGGGTGGCACCGTCGGTAGGATGACATCCGCTTTTTGGTAACGGATACTGTTGGCGGTCTGTTGTGGCATGGCCAGCGCCACGGGAATTCCACCCAGAAGACTCAGTAAAATAGCCAAGGAAAGACTGCCTTGGCTGAAATTGCGTTGCGATCTCATTTTTCAGGTTCTCCTACTATAAAGTTATAGCTATATCAATAACGTTTTCGCCCAAAGCGATGCAAGAGATCTCCAAAATTTAGTCGCGAATACGTGTATTTACGGATCAACAAGAATCCGGCTGTTACCACCAATGCTAACAGAGCAGGAACCAGGGGTAGCCAACCTCCCCGAACAAAAGCCAGCAGGCAAATCTGATATAGCCCCCATACCGCCATTGCTCCCGCCAGCGTCAGCCGCCAGACCGAGCGTATTTGCCAAACCAAAAGGCCACCCACTAGGCCCCAAAGCCATACCCACAGGCTATCTGCCCACTGTAGCCTATGCCACTGAGGCAGTACCCACCCAAGGGAGCGACCCTCAATCACGGCGCTGAGTATTTGACTAATGCCGTGGGCATGGATCCAGACTCCAGGCAGGTTACCGTAGGGAGTGTTTAGATAGTCATTACCAATTTGCTCATCGGTCACACCGATCAGGACAATCCGGTTTTTGACCAAAGATTCGCTAAACTCTTCTTTAATAACGTCTCCCAGACTGATCTTTTGAGCCGGTTTTGGATTAAAACGATAGTTTAATAAAACTTGGCTGCTTTGCCCATCTAACTTTTGGTAGCCCCCCGTACGGGGGCGCAGGCGGTTAAAAACAACCGTACCCAGCTGCCAGTGATGGTCTTTGTTGGGTGCCAACGGCTCAATTCCTTTAGAGGTTAGAAATCTCAGGGCCAGGTTAAAACTAAAACTGTAAGAGGTAATACAGTTAGAATCGTCAAAGCCCTGGTTGGGATCGTAGGACAGCAGCTGACGACGTACTACATCTTTGCCACCGTCAAAGTCACCATCTAGTTCTAAGTCGCTAAAACCCACCTGGTTGCTGGCCTGCTTAACTGAGAATTCAGGGGGATGACCGAGAATTTCTCGACCTTTTGGGTCGAATACACACACAGTCACCAAGTTAGAAGAGTTTTCAAATTGCTCGATTAGTTTGTCTCGTCCAGGCTCATTGGGCTGGTATCGATGCAGGTCGATACCGATAGTCTGGGGACGATACCTCTGCAGCTTTTCTAATGCCAGCGCCAATGTTCCATCTCTAATCGGATAGCCGTATTCATCGGTGTCATCCTCGGTGATTTCTACCACCAAAAGGCGCTCATCAATGGCGGCCTCCCACTCTACCGGACGAGACGCCATCAAAGCATCATAGGCCGATAGCTCGAGCGGCTGTAGCAACCCCAACCCCCTTACTGTCATAATCAAAAAAAATATGACCACGCTAGTAAGCAACAGGTTGCGCAGGTTTGTTGCTTTAGGGCTAGTAGACCGGTTGCCTCGGCCCTGGGCTAAGGTCTTTCGTCGTCTACGCTGCTTTGGTGACTGTGGCCATACCAGGGGAACCTCAGCCGGGTTTTGATAAATAACTGGGAGCCAGCTGGCGCAGGGAGAGCTGCTCTCTAAACCCTGCAGCTGTTCGCGAGCGTAGCGGACCGCCGTGTAAAACGCTTCTCCATTGGAGAAGACCTGCAAAAATTTTTGTAAAAATGTGTGGGCGACCCGATCGGTAACGGGTTCGCGCATCACAATGAGCTGAGGCAGGTTCAGATCCCCTAAGGCCCGAGCCAACCCCAATCCATCGCAGGAATTAAAAATAGCCAGCTTTAACCCACGGTTGATAGATGCTTTTAGGGCATATCTCAAATGGGCAATCGATAGCTGTTCCTGGGGGTTTAAAAAAAGCTGTTCTACGACCTCCCCTGAGTCACTGACTGCCTGGCTGGTACTATGGCCTGCAAAAAAGAGAATATCCCAGCCGGTTTGATCCCAAAGCCACCGGTCCAATTCTGAACGCTCAGGTTCGGTTAGAACAACCGTCTCGGCATCCATACCCTCCAGTAAAACGCGATCCGATTGAATATCAATCCCATCACTGTGACCCAGAACTACCAAAATCCGCATTTTAGGACTAACCCGGCTAGGCGGGGGGGGTGTCCGCTCGTATTCTGAGGCACTTAGGGCTACCTCAGCCTTGGTGTAGTGTTCAAAAAAACGCCACAGATGCCACGGTAGTTTTTGGAGTAGGGGATCATCAGTTTCAATGATGATCCGAATACTTTCATCAACGTCAAGCTGTGTTCGCAGCTGCTGATCAATATTGCGAAAGCCAGATGAATTGAGCCACTGATTCATCTGTATCTGGAGCTGTACACACAGGTGCTGAAAGTCCGCCCTTGAAACGTTAGTGACTGTTCCTGACTCAAACTCTATGGGGTCCCCGGTTGAATGCCGCCGTATCAGAGACTGGTGCAGCGCTTCGTAGAGTGCCTGCCAGCGATGGTAAAGCTTAGGTAGGGCCCTAGCGGTCGGCAAACTCCCCACATATTTTACCGGAACCTGACTGTCCTCCATCCACAGCTGGGCGGTGACAATGGGTAGACCTTCCTGAGCGTTCCCTTTGCCTAAATTTAAGACGACCAGTGGATTCATAAAGACTTTTTAGGGAACGCTCAAATCGAAAAGGTTTTCTGTAGGTATGCTCACCCAGGGTAGCTTGTACTCAAATCTGAGTATCTAGTAGTGCCCTAAGAGTTGACTAGCCTTGATCGTGGGCTTTATGGCAGCCCCGTATGCGTCCCAGGCTAAACAAACTCAGCTTGGAATAACAAGCCTGATCCTCTGGGACATATCGAAACTTTGACTTGACCACCAGCCTTTGTATCGAATGACCATCAGCAATACTACCGTCTAGGGCGCTGCTCCGGTAGTTAATATGATCGACCCAACCCTTAGATTATGTTCCCAGAAACTATGATCAGACTCTGTTGAGGTTACAAGACTATCTGGAGGCCATACACGTAAAATAAATAAGCATGATAAATAAGGAGCTAGTTCAGCAGCTCTGCTTCGAGATCGCGCAAAATAGTAGAGCTGTCAGACTGTTGAGGATTAAAAATGGCTTTTAAGGACTGGTCCAAGGTTTCGCCCATGGCAATACGATTTTGGTAGGCTACGATAACGCGGGCTAGGATGGGCAGTCGGTTTTGTTCTGCTTCTAGATACAGCGGCTCCACATAAAGCAGCGATTCTTCGATGGGAATGACTAAAAGATTTCCTTGGTTTGCCCGCGAACCTTGGGTATTCCAAAGGGAGATGCGCTGGGAGATTTCTGGATCTTGATTGATGCGGGCTTCAATCTGCTCTGGGCCATATACCAGCTCCTGTTTGGGAAAGCGATAGAGCAGGATGCGGCCATACTGATCCCCATCGGAACGTGCGGCTAGCCAGGCGATTAGGTTGTTGCGTTGGGACGGGGTAAACGGTCGTAAAAGTACAAACTCTTCTTCCTCTTCTTGGGGAAGTCTCATGATTAGAAAATAGGGCTCTACTACCTGGGATTCGTTGGCATAGATCTCATTGGGGGCTCGCCAGGTATCTTCTCGGTTGTAGAAGATACGTGGATCGGTCATGTGATATACCAGCAGCTGGTCTGATTGGACTAAGGAGTAGTCTTCAGGATAGCGAATGTGGGCAATCAGAGCCGGGGGCATCGCCTCTAAGGGCTGGAGCAGATTTGGAAAGAGCCGATCCCAGGTTTGGATAATGGGATCTGAAGCATCGGCGATATAGAAGGAAACAGAACCGTTGTAGGCGTCGACCACCACTTTGACCGAGTTGCGGATGTAGTTAAACGTCTGTCCGCCTGGGTCTGAGTAGGGGTAGCGGTTGCTGGTGGTGTAGGCATCTATCATCCAATATAGATAGCTGCCCTCCGGGTCAACGGGGACAGATGCATCAGATGCTGCTTGGGCGTTTGCATTGGCTACCACCAGATAGGGATCGCCATCAAATTGGAGAAACGGAGCGATTTGTTTAACCCGCTTTTGAATATTGCGACGAAACAACAGTTTTGTCTCAGCTGTAAAATCATTGGTGAACAACATCTGCCAGTCGCTGAGGTGTTTGGCATAGAGCAGTCGCTGCCAGAGAGCACCCAGACTAATGCCACCACCGCCAGCGTAGGTGGTGTACACGTTGTCATCTTCGCCAGGATAGTCTAGCTCGGGCACTTGAGTGCCGGTCATAATGTAGGTATTGGTCAGCTCTCCAAAGTAAATACGCGGTCGCCCGACAGGAATACTGCGTGCCACATCATCATTGCTGGGGATGTGGGCGATATCTTTAATAAAATAGTCGGGCAGTCCGCCCACGGCTGCTGTATTGACTGGGCTCATGGTAAACCCATAGCCGTGGGTATAGCTTAGGTGCTGGTTTACCCAGGTTTGGGCGGTCTCTTCTAGGCGCTCGACATTTAGCTCGCGAGCGGAGATCAGCACCTGGCGACGTTCGATGGTGCCATCGTCTTTGGTCAGGGTGTAGCGATCTACGTCAGCATCAAAAAATTCGTAATATGAGCGAATTTGTTGAAGCTGTCGGTTGCTTTCTAGGAGGGGACGAGTATCCCACACGCGAATATTGCGAACTGTCAGGTCGTTGTTGTCTAATTTTTCTGCGGTTAAGTTGTTTTTGGGATCAAAACTCTCGTCTTGGATATCACTGAGGTTAAAGGCGTCTCGGGTAAAGGCAATGGATCGCTCAATGTAGGGACGTTCTCGCTTAAACTCGTTTGGCTGTACCAGTATGCGTTGAACCAGCCACGGTGCTAACACTTCACCGATTAGGGAGACGCTGAGGTAGACCGCGATCAGAATGACAAAAAATGGGGGGCCGGGGGACGAGGAAGACGGCATGCGACCAAAAAACGCACGCCCAAGGGCGACCACTGCTAACCCCAAAATGGTTAGACTCAAGATCGTGTAAGCTGGCAAATCTACCATGACATCGGTGTAGCTAGCCCCATAGGTGACACCCTGGCGGGAATAGAGCAGTTCATAGCGGTTCAGCCAATAGCCGATGCTGGTGCTGACTAACAGGGCGCTGACCAGACTATATAGATGGCGCTGTTGCCGTGGCGAGAAGCCAAAAAAACGTCCTCGGCTGAGACTTTTGCCTGACAGCAGATAGATTAGGACAACTGCGACCAGGGTGAATAAAAATAGACCCGATAGCCAGAATTCGCCGAGTTCTAGTACTGGCAAACGAAAAATATAAAAGCTAATGTCCTGGTTAAACAGCGGATCACGCTGGTCAAAACTGGTTGGGTTTAGGGCCGGTAGCACCCGCGACCACTGGGATGACAGCACCAGACTAAAGCTTAGGCTCAGAAGTACAGTTGCGATCGCACCCCCAATCCTTGGATAGATGAGTACGGCTAAAACCATGGCCACCAGTATCGCTCCCTGCCATGGCTGGGCAATGAGCTGCTGTAGGAGATGGCGGGCCGTCTCTAGATTGAGCCATAGGGGTTCTGGGGACAGGGGTTCGCTGGTGCTCCGGTGCCAGTAGGTCAGGGCCAGCTGGGCGTGGTACAGCACCGAGACCGATAGCAGCAGCCCCAGACCGGTGGCCACGGGCAAAAGCCGACCCAGCCCCATGCCCGGTCGATTTTTATCCTTTGGGATGCTAATCGCGGCAGCGTCAACGCAGAGCCGCTGGGCCTGCCAAAGATGGAAACCTGCAAATAGCAAACTGCCAAAAAAGGCCGTTGCCCCCAGCCCCATCTGGGTCACCAGCCGCAGCCAAAACACACCGGCGTAGTCCACCGAGCGGAACCACAGCCCCTCTGCCGCAAAGTAGGTAATGATGTCTAGACCGAGAATCAGTGCGATCGCACCTAGAACCCACCACCAGGCTCCGACCGATTTCTGTTGAGGGGCTGGCCGGGGAGACCGCTGAGAGGGCGGCCAGTCTTGCGCAGTTGCCATGGCAAAATCAAGATGGGTCAAGGATAGCTACCTCTATCCTAGACGAACTCCCCTAAATGCCATTGCCCATGGCCAAAACTCCTCAGCTCACTTTAGAGCAGCCTAGAGCAGTCCAAAAATGGTGCCTATAAACCAGGCATACAGCATTATAAACAACCATCCTTCCCAGGTCGTAATCTTGTTATCTTGAACAATAAAAAACATCAGCAGCGAAGCTGCCAGTAACGTTGGCACGCTGTAGGCGAGGATTTGCTCGGAAACCGGCAGCGACTTGAACAGACCGGGAATCCCTATGACCACAAAAATGTTAAAAATGTTGGAGCCCACAACGTTACCGACCGCCAGCTCCGCCTTACCCTTAAGGGCGGCGTTGATGGTAACTATCAGCTCCGGTAGAGACGTACCCAGGGCCACAGCGCTGATTGCAATGACATCTCTACCAATATTTAGCCGATCGGAAATTTGAATAAGCGACTCAATTGTATAGTTAGCCCCGATAAATATAAAAATCCCGCTGAGCACCAGGATCGGCACTTCCCGCAGCGATCGGGCAGCACCGGCTGGCGGAGAGTCGGTTGCTCCGGCCTGCCCTTGAGCCTCTTCGTTGCTACTCTTGAGGATATAAAACAGATAGACAACATACCCAAGCACCAGGATTAGCGACTCTCCCCGCGTAAATGTCCGATCTGACAGTGCCATCAGCGCGAACAAAAAGGCCGATCCGACAAATAAAGGCAGGTCAACGCTAATCAGGTTGTACATTACCCGGAGGATCTTGGTGCTCATAATCGCTGCCGTACCCACCACCAAGCAAATATTGGCAATGTTGGAGCCAATCACATTGCTAGCTACCACCTCCGGCGCGCCTTGAAAGATACCCACCAGTGAGGACAGCAGCTCCGGTAGCGATGTCCCCATCGAAACAATGGTGACACCGACAATAAAGGGCGGCAGCCCCAGAGCCAGACCCAGGGTTTCGGCGGCATCGGTGAAGAAGTCTGAGGCCTTGACCAGGGTGACTAAGCTCAGGGCAAAAATCAGTAGCAGTAGCGGTAAGGAATCCATAGAAACAAAAGGACAGGTAGGTTAAAACTTAGGTATAAACTGCGTCTAGGGCCGTGAATTCTTCCATGGCAAGATATTTTTAGTCTTTAACTGGGTTTTCAGCTAGGACGTGGTTTAGTCTGCTCTAAACACGACTGCAAATCTATGCTTGCCGCTAGTCAGCGTCAAAAACTTGACGAATCCAACGATTCTTTTTTCTATGAGGCCCCCCGCTTTGTCACCCACGTCGATGAGCAATTTATTGCTCAGCTGACTGAGTTATACCAAGAACGGCTCACCCCCAACAGCTGTATTCTCGACCTGATGAGTAGCTGGGTATCCCATCTGCCTGGTGATATGGCCTTTGAGCGGGTGGAAGGTCACGGCATGAACCCCGAGGAGCTAGCTAAAAATCCCAGGCTGGACAGCTACTTTGTCCAAAACTTTAATGAAAACCAAACTCTGCCCTTTGGGGACCGCACCTTTGACGCTGTGCTCAACACCGTATCCGTTCAGTATCTGCAACATCCCGAAGCCGTTTTTGCCGAAATCTATCGTGTGCTAAAGCCCGGGGGCATTGCCATTGTCAGCTTCTCTAACCGGATGTTTTATCAAAAAGCGATCACCGCCTGGCGGGAGGGCAGCGAAGCTAGCCGGGTGGCTTTGGTTAAACGCTACTTTGCCTCGGTCAAGGGATTTAGCATCCCCGAGACGATTGCAAACCAGGCACCTGCTAGCAATCCCCTATTACAGCTGATGGGGTTTGCTAGCAGCGACCCGTTTTATGCGGTGATTGCCGAGCGCATGGAGGTGTTGGTGGGGTAGCCCATGGCCGGAGAACTTTTCTAGAAGGGCGGTGCTACGACGCTGGCAAGATGGGCATCGCCCTACGCAGTGGCTCCTTGTTTGTTGCCGTAGGCTTTCCAGGCCAAATCAATCAGGCCGTTGACAATAGCGACCGCCACAACCGTACTGCCCTTACGACCGCTGATACAGATGCTTGGCATCAGGCTATCTTTCAGCCGAGATTTGGTCACATCCGCGTCTAAAAAACCAGCGGGGGTGGCAATCACCAGGGACGGTCGAATCACATCGGTTTCGATTAGCTGTACCAGGCTGTCTAGCGCCGGTTGGGAGTGCCCGATGACAAAGATGGCCTCTGGATATCGCTTGGCGAGGGTTTCAATCCCCCAAGCGGCAATGGATTTGTCCTTTTGCGGTCGGGTGATGGCATCCATGGCACAGTACACCGGATTGGCAAACGTATCTTGCAGTCTGGGGGTAATACCGGCCTGGGCCATGGGGCCATCTACCACCAAGGTGATGCGAGCCGCTAGGGCTGCCGCTCCCGACTGCAGCGCTTGGTCCGAAAACTGGATTAGCTCCTTGTAGTCGTAGTCGGCGGTGGCATAGATAACTCGACGGACAATTTCATACTCTGCTGGAGCAAACCTATGCTGGCCAATTTCTTGATCAATAATACGTAAGCTCCGGGCGTCGGTAACGTGCCATTCCATAAGTGCTGCCTGCGGTGTCCGCTAGTTTCAATAGACTAGCATCGTCAGCAGTTTTTCTGGTATTTCGGTTAGTGCGATATATTACATCGATTTTTTATACTCAACCTGACGCTGGTTGCAAAAAAAAGCGGCGGGGTTCATGAGTAAAAATGCTTAGTCTCAACCCCAGCGAGGTAAGGGTTTAGGGCCATCTTCTCCGGGCTGAGCGGGGTGTTTTTGCGACCCGCTTTGGGGGTTGAGGGACCTTGAATCAACCGTTTTGGGTGTTCTACCCAGGCGGAAAGGTGCCCCCCTGGTCTGATATTCTTGAAACTATCAAAGGCGCTCAGTTTTAATGCCGCTGCTGATTCTAAGGATTGTTCTGGGGCGGACATGCTAGCGGGCAGTGCCTCCCACAGCCACACCACGATCAGTAGCGCCGTTTTGCTAACAGCAGGCAGTTTGGAGGAAATACGCAGTGGAAAGCACCCTCGGGTTAGAGATTATTGAAGTTGTTGAGCAGGCTGCGATCGCATCTGCTCGATGGATGGG
>JBCCAQ010000297.1:0-6080 GCA_039814735.1 Cyanobacteria bacterium P01_A01_bin.15 | reverse complement strand
CCTGTTTTAGAAGCTGACCTGTTTTAGAAAAGTGTGGCATCTTGAAACAGAGGGAAGCCTGGACCTGATATATCTGCAGCTCGTTACTTTTGATAGCAACTATGCCTGATTACTCGACGCCTGATTACTCGACGATTGAGGCTACAGCCTATGACTTGATCGTGATTGGTGGCGGTATCAACGGGGTAGCCGTGGCCCGTGATGGTGCCCTCCGCGGACTTAAGACGATTTTGATCGAGAAAAGCGATTTTGGCAGTGGCACCACAAGCTGGTCAAGTCGTCTGGTTCATGGTGGTTTGCGCTATCTAGAATATTTTGAGTTTCATCTGGTGCGTGAGTCGCTGCGAGAGCGAGAGATTTTATTGCAGACGGCACCCCATTTGGTCAAGCCGATCCAGATGACCATTCCCATCTATGCCCAAGGCTCCCGTAGCTATTGGGAAATCCAGGCGGGGATGGTGCTCTATGACCTGCTGAGCTATGACAAAAGTCTGCCGAACCACCGTATGCTGGGGGCGAAAAAGCTGCGACAGCTGTTTCGCGCCGTGGAGCCGGACGGGTGTCGCGGTGCGGCCCAGTATTATGACGCCCAGGTGGAATACGCCGAACGGCTATGTTTGGAGATAGTGCTGTCTGCCCAGGAGGCGGGGGCAACTATGCTGAGTTATACAACGGTAGCCCAGCTGCAGCGTAGTGGAGCTCGGATTGCGTCGTTGGTGTGCCGTGACAGTGAAAGCGGTGATGCTTTTACGGTGCGTGGTCACGATCAGACGGTGGTGATTAATACCTCTGGGCCGTGGGTTGATCAGGTGTGCCGCAGCGGCATTCAGGGCAATGCCCCCGCGCCTGTTGGCAAAACGCGCAAAATTGGTGGCACTCGCGGTAGCCATATCATTGTGGAGAAATTTCCGGGGGCACCGGACGAAGCCCTCTATGTGGAAGCCCTAACCGATGGCAGACCCTTCTTTATTTTGCCGTGGCTGGGGATGTGTTTGATTGGTACTACGGATATTCGCTTTGACGGAGATTTGGATAAGGTCCATGCCAGCAATAATGAAATTGACTATCTATTAAATGAAACGAATCGGGTGATACCGGCAGCCCAACTAACGCGAGAGTCGGTGCGGTTTACCTATTCAGGGGTACGACCCCTGCCCTACAGCGAGGGTAAAAAGACCAGCAGCATTACCCGCAGCCACGTGCTGTACGACCACGGGTCTGAGGCCGTCGAAAATATGGTGTCGCTAATTGGTGGCAAGCTCACCACCCATCGCCAGGTAGGTGAAGAGATGGTGGATACAGCGTTGAAAAAGCAAAATAAACCCCGAGGACAGTCCCCTGCTCGGCAGGCACTCTTGCCCGGTGCCCTTTCGATCAAACAGGCCCAGCAGCTGATGCAGACTAACCAACGGGATGTGGTAGCCCACCTGCTATCGATTTATGGGGCCCGCACCCCCCAGGTGTTAGCCCTAGTTGAGGAGTCGCCAGAGCTAGGCGAGCCCATTTTAGCGGGGCAGCCGGATATTAAAGCTCAGATTGTCTACAGCGTGCGGTCTGAACTGGCCCGCACCTATGTGGATATCTGTCGGCGGCGGACGGCGCTGGCGATGCGGGGAAACTATGGTTTTGACGCGCTGCCGGTGCTAGCGGACGTGCTGACGCGCTACTGCGACTGGTCTGGGGAGCGGTGCGATCGCAACGTGCTGGATTACTATACGTTTATGCGCGACAACTGTATCCCAGAGTATCAGCTCGATCAGTATCGACCGCCTCTGGCTGTGCCTATGGCTTAGGCGCTATGGGTTTTGAGGATTTGGACCTGCCCACCTACTGCTCAAAATTCGCCACTCAAAATTCAACACTTAAAGGGAACATCATCCTGTGGTTACCTCATCTGCACCGTCTGAAACGCCGATAATGCCTTTGTCAGAGGCTCTCAAGCAAACGGCACGGGTAACTGTGTTGGGGTCTGGAGCCTGGGGAACTGCCCTGGCTCGACTGGCTCTGAGTAACGGCAATCAGGTACAGATTTGGTCGCGACGGGGACCGTTGGATTTGGCGAGTGCCATAGCCGATGCCGATATTGTGGTGTCGGCAATTTCGATGAAAGGGGTAGCTTCCTTGGCTGAGCAGCTACAAAAGGCCGGGCTCAACCCAGACACCATCCTGGTGACGGCGACCAAGGGCCTCGATCCGGCAACCACCCGAACACCGTCTAAAATTTTTAGCGATACCTTTCCAAATAATCCGATTGTGGTGCTTTCGGGACCCAACCTATCTAAGGAAATTGAGGCCGGGCTACCGGCGGCGACGGTGGTTGCCAGTGACAGTGTGGATGCGGCCGCACGGGTGCAGCAGGTCTATTCGTCAGAGATATTTCGGATTTATACCAGTCCTGACCCGATTGGGGCAGAGCTGGGGGGGACGCTCAAAAATGTGGCTGCGATCGCAGTGGGCGTCTGCGACGGTCTCAAGCTAGGGTCCAATGCTAAGGCCGCCCTGATCAGTCGAGCCATTCCTGAAATGCTGCGGGTGGGTGTCCACATGGGAGCCCAGGTTGAAACCTTTTATGGTCTCTCCGGTCTAGGCGATCTGCTGGCCACCTGCGACGGTTCCCTCAGCCGGAACTATCGGGTGGGCTACGGATTGGCCCAGGGCAAGCATTTGGATCAGATTTTAGACGAGCTGGGCGGCACCGCTGAAGGGGTCAATACGGCCCATGTGCTGGTCAATATTGCTAATCGTGAGGGCATTCCCGTTCCCATTGCTCGCCAGGTGCATCGGTTACTCAGGGGTGTGGTCACCCCCACAGAAGCCGTCGGGGGGCTGATGGAGCGCGAGCTTAAGCCAGAAGCCTGTGATTTGATGGCTAGGGATTAGTGCGCTGCTAAGCGGTCGATTAATTGCGATCGCGACCGTAGGTTTGCATGGAGCGGTCGCGGTAGTCGTAGAGCCGCTGAAAATAGCGTCGCTTTGACTGAGATTCTAGATCAGCACCGGATGATTCAGATGCTGGGTCTAACGGTATTTCATCCATGGGTTCACCCGGTGCGGGGGATACCCCAGCTGGGCTATCCGGGGTCGTTCCTGAACTATCATCAGACGAATTAAAAACCCCAGGCTCAGATTGAGTGCTTGCTTTTGGCTGTGCGATCGCATCTGACTGCACAGGCATTTCAGCCGTCTCTTCCAGGGTAGCCGTCTCCTCTAGAATGGCCGCATTTTCAAAACTGTCGGTCTTGGGAGACCCAGCATCCGGGGCAGGCGCTTCACTTTCAGCAGCTTTGTTTTCAGGAGCCGGATCCGGCCGGGCGCTATCCGGCGGGGGGCTGATTTCGTCAGCTGGCTCTGCTGTGCCAGGTTCAATCTTGTCGACTTCTGGCTTGGCCAAACGTGGCGGGGCCGCCTCTGGGACGCCGGTGACCGTTGGGGCGGGCGGTGCCTCAGGTGGCTCGGGTTCGGTTGGCTGGGTCGGTTCGGGCTGGGTCGGTTCGGGTTTGGTTGGCTGGGTCGATTCGGGCTGGGTCGGTTCGGTCGGCTCGGGTATCGGCGGCTGATAGGTCGGATCGACAATGCCCCCCACCTCCGCCAGGGTCAGGTCCCCTCGAACTATTTTTGCCAAACTGTTATTCAGGTCTGGGTCGTAGGTAATCAACCGTACGGTGTTATTAAAAACACCCTCTATGGGCTCACCCTCATCATCAACCAGGGTCAGCTGCACCCAGTTGCGGCCTGGGTTTAAACCCTTTACATAGAGCGACTCCCAGTTATTTAAGGTCAGGCTATCGCCGTTGAGGGTGTAGCGTACCCGCCAGTCGGAAATCAGCGGGTTATCCTGGGCGACCTGATGCAGGGGAGCATCTATTAAATAAAAGTCCAATAAAATGGGTTCGGCCCCATAGGTGCCCATCGGCGCACCGTAGGTGAGCAAGGGCCGATCGGCCACCGGAGAATTTTCGTCCGTTTTAGCAAAAATGTGGAACGTTACCTGGGCATAGGCTCCTTCATTTTTAAAGCTTTCATTCCAGGGCCGGACAGCAAAAGCTCTCAGGGTATGGGTACCAGGGGTTAGGTCCCGCAGTACGATGGGCTGCTCACTATCGTAGATCGAGCCATAGGGTTGATTGTCAAGGAGCAGGTCCACATGGGGACCCAAGTCCCAAACCTTATCCTTATATATAGGTAAATCTTGCACCCCTAAAATGACATCGACGGTGGTGTCGTCAAAAACCTGGTCAGCGCTGGGTTGGCGAATGGCTATCTGGGGCGCATAGCTATCTAGCCAGGGTTCAAGCTCACCAATCAGCGCCGGTGGGTCAACCCGCTCGATCGTCGGACGAGCCCCCTGTAGAACAACAGGTGAGACATCGTCAGCTGATGACTCGGATGCGCCTGTGCAGCCAGCGAGTAAGACCATAGCCGCCAGGGCCAGCAGCCCAGCAATCTTTGTCAGCGGCCTTAAATATCCCAGCACACAAGAACCCCAAGTCATGGCGAGCGTTTTCCAAAGGTCAGTTAGGCACATTTAATCCCGGAGTCGACGGGACAGGTATAGACCTAACCGATATTAGCTGCCCACTGGTCAGAATCCCCAAGGGATACTCAGCGATACTCAAGGGCGACCCTCGTTAGCTGCACCCAAACAGTGAGTAGAGTTAGTAGCCAAAAAATTAATGAGCAAAGGCCGAGCAGCTAGCTAACAAACTCTCAGTCGCTTTACAAAAAGAAACAAAAAGGAATGAAAAGATTCACTCCTAAAATGCTCATTATCCGAAGAGTTTATGGCACTTATTATCCAAAGAAATAGTTGATTTTTGTGGATTTTATGCATCTTTTATAGGTTTCCGCAAAAATAAAGGATTTCTATTGAGATTTGTTAATGTCAGATGTGGCCAACATCTATGTCTGTGCCAGAGACTACCGTGTGGCCCTTATTCTAAGAGGATTTCGGAGGTTGAATTATTGTTAACTCATCGCGGGATCAGTGAAGTTCCGAGTCTATAATACTCAGGAGCAAACCTACGAAGAACGAGCGTCAACATTTTTGCCGCGTTTACATCTCGGTAAAAAATGTATGCAATTGTTTAATCAAGAACGCTTTTTGCTGACCTCGAATTTTAGGCTGTTCGTTCTTTGTCTAGAGAGAGGAGAGTCTCCATGACAACTACCCCGCGCGAGCGGGAGGCGAAAGTCAAGGTTGAAGTTGATGAAAATCCGGTACCCGTTTCTTTCGAGAAGTGGGGTAAGCCGGGACATTTCAGCCGCACCTTGGCTAGAGGACCCAAAACAACCACTTGGATTTGGGATCTTCACGCTGACGCTCACGACTTTGATAGTCACACCAGTGACTTAGAGGACATTTCTCGTAAGATTTTTAGCGCTCACTTTGGTCATTTGGCCATTGTGTTCATTTGGCTGAGTGGCATGTATTACCATGGCGCTCGGTTTTCTAATTTCGAAGCTTGGTTGGCCGATCCTGTTAATATCAAACCCAGCGCTCAGGTTGTTTGGCCTATTTTTGGTCAAGAAATCCTGAACGGTGAAGTGGGTGGCGGCTTCCAAGGTATTCAAATCACGTCTGGTTTATTCCAGATGTGGAGAGCATCTGGCTACACCAACTCTTTCCAGCTTCTATGTACCGCCATCGGTGCACTGGTAATGGCTGGTTTGATGATTAACGCTGGTGTATTCCACTACCACATCAGAGCTCCCAAGCTTGAGTGGTTCCAGAACGTGGAATCCATGATGAACCATCACCTAGCTGGCTTGTTCGGCTTGGGTTCATTGGGCTGGGCCGGTCACCAGATCCACGTTGCTCTGCCGGTTAATGCTTTATTAGATTCCGGGGTGGCTCCACAGGATAGTCCTTTGCCCCACGAGTATCTGCTAGATAAAGCGTTTATGGCTGACCTATTCCCGAGTTTTGCTCAGGGACTTACGCCATTTTTCACCCTAAATTGGGGTGTCTATGCTGACTTCTTAACCTTCAAGGGAGGCCTCAACCCAGTTACGGGTGGTCTTTGGATGACTGATATTGCGCATCACCATTTAGCGATCGCAGTTATGTTCATCTTTGCTGG
>JBCCAQ010000373.1:0-3444 GCA_039814735.1 Cyanobacteria bacterium P01_A01_bin.15 | reverse complement strand
GTGTTTGAGGATTCTCCCACCGGGGTACAGGCGGGGGCAGGGGCGGGGATTGCTACCATTGGGATTACCTCTAGCCACAGCGATGCTACCCTGGTGGGCCTGGGTGCCAGGTTTACGGTTGCTGACTTTACCGATGGCCGACTGCTGTCCTATTTAGATGGCTTCAGTGCGGTGGTGAATCCCTGTCTGTCTGGTTCCGCCTAGAACGTCCCCAGGTGGGGCAATGGTAATGATAGATTATGGTTGGATCGTGAGGGACGCCGCCGACCCTGAGATGCTAGCAATGGATTAACTTTAGAGTCCCATCATGAGCAATGCCTCTGACAATCAGCCCCAAACCGTCCAGGATCGTCTGGCTAATTTACGGCACCTAGCCCAGGCTTTTCCCAAGGAACAGCGTGAAGATGTGCTGCTGGAACTGGATGATCTAAGCGCTGAGCTGCAGGCCAATACCGATGGCTCTAGTCTGCAGACCCTCCATCAGCGGCTTAAACGTCTGGCCGCCATCGCTATGATGGCCCGCATGTTTGCCACCAATAACCAGCAGGCGATTGAGGAGTTTGCGGGGCATTTGGTGGCCCTTACTAAGGCGACCAATACGCAGAATCCGTGACGGGCTAGTAATAGTTTTGCAGGGGCGGCGGGGCATAGACCTGCTCCACCCAAATTTGGGTGGTGACCGGACCGTAGTGATGGCGCAGGGCACTTTCTACCCGCTCCGTAATGGTGCGGGTCATGCCTAGAAATTCTGGATGAACGGCCAGATATAGCTCGACCCATACCTGGCGGCCGACCATGCCCCGCGACCGAATCCGATTGCAGCGGGTGACCCCCTCTACGGTGGTGACGACCTGGGCAATGGCCTCGGGGGCAATGGCGGTGGGGACGAGCAGCATGGGTAGCTGGGTGTCGAGCACGCGCCAAAAGCTGTGGAGGGTGAGGATAACAAGTGCGATCGCAATCAGCGGATCAAGCCAGGTATGGCCACGCCAAATACCCACTAGCCCCAGCAGCACCACCATACTGAGCCAACCATCCCCCAGCACATGCTGTGTCGTTAGCTTGAGGGCCATACCCGGCAAATACCGCCCCTGGTAAGACACCAGCAGTGCCAGGGTGAGGGCAATGGCCACCATGGCCGCCATGAGCTGCATCAGCGCTCCGGTTACCTCCATGGGAAACGCCATGGATACCCCCCCCATAGCCGCTTCAAATTGGCCCACCGCCACCATTAAGACACTCACGCCAAAAAAACCCAACACCGCCGCCAAAATCAGCGCTCCCCCCGCCTCTCCTCGACCGTGCCCCCAAATTTCTCGTCCTAGGGGACGCTGGGGCGATGATACCGCCGTCAGGCTCAAGGCCGTGCTAAAGACATCGATCAGCGTATGTAGAGATTCCGCCAGCAAACAGACCGACTGACTTACCCAACCGGCTATAACCTCGATTGTCAAAATTACCAGGTTAGCCCACAGCATCATGAGCAACAGGCGATAGCATGTTTGCCGTTGTTGCCCAGCGTCTATGACCATGGGTTACCCATCAACCAGTTGAGCATGTGCAATGACTTTTCCCTCTGCCAAGGGACCATAGCATGGTGAGTCGAGTGTCACCAACGTCAAAGCAAATACGGTGCCCATAGGCCGTGGGCTGGCTACCCTACAAACAATCTGTCCGCACTAACTGTCCGCACCAAAGCGTTGGACTAATTCCAGCGGTGCTTCAACAGTCCCAGCGATGCTTTTGGGGGTTAGCTTGGGTTAAAAACTTGCCTTCGAGTGCCTAGGGAGCTCCACTTGAGACGTCTGGAGTCTTAATCTAAGCATTAGTGTGGCATGGAAAGTTTTGGCGTGGAAGATTTAAATGCAGAAAGGGTACCGACGACTGGCCGTGTTTCGTCTCGGTACCCTCACTGGTTCGCTCCTCACACACATTTGTAATATTAGACCATAGTGCAGAATTTGTCACCCCCCGATAGAATTTGTCACCCCCGAATATTTAGACGTTCACCTTAATATTTCTTAAAAACGCTCTGCGATTGAGTGCCCGAACTGTCCGCATATCAGCTGTTCTAGGACGACACAAGCAGGCTCGATCCAGCGGCTAAGGTCCTTGGCCGCTGGTGAAACTGGTCTTGTTACACTTACACAGGCTTCCAGTGCCAACACCAGCTGTCTGGCCTGTCGCAAACGCTGGGTCGGGGAAGCACTATCCCAGTAATCGCAAATGTCTAGCAAACAGTGAACCAAATTTTGGAGAGGGGCAGCTACCTGGAACGGGGCTAGACCTGCTTCTATACAGGTCTGGGTCGCGTTTGCCTGGGACATTTCCCCCTGGATCGCCTGCCACCGGCAGCACAGCTCGTACCCAGACTGTAGCTGCCACAGGGTGTCAGCGGATATGGGCCACGGCGACCCCTGCTCTGAGCTTGCCAGCTCCCACCCGAGCAACTGCTGTCGCCATCGCTCAATTCCGGATTGGGAAATGCCAAATTCTAGCCAGCCGCGATCGTCGCTGCGAATAGTAGCCCAGACCGGCTGCGTAGCTTGCTGTTCTAATACGGTTATCAGCGTGGATGCAATTTTACCTACCGGCTGCTGCCAAATTTTTCCTAACTTATGTGAAATTGCTGAAATATAAGTAACTGTTTCGTGATGTCTAATTTTTTTTAGGGAAATATTCTGATGACAAAGATGTGTAGTTTTACTGATCCTTAACAAAACCGTCGAATATCTAAGGGGTTTGTGAAGGTTTAACCCAGATTCACATCGATCGGTGTGATTAAGAACTTCAATCGAGGAGGCAACGTCTGACTGTAATGTCCGTTTTAACGAAAACCATGTCATATTTAGATTGATTTGGTAGTAGGACAGAGTTCGTTCTGCTCAGGCCTCTTTTGCTCAGGCATCTTTTGTAGGTCGGAGACTAGACGGCGGATTCATCTCACTGATTCAAAAAATGTTGAAGTATATATAAAGAAACTAGTCTACGGGATGCCAACTAGATCGGTCATTTGTATTAATGTACTTAACGTATTTGTTTCGTATACTGATCGTGATTTTACGGTTGACAATTACGGTGACTCCTTGATAGCTGGCATCGGGCTTTAGGTTACCTTTTTTTTAAAGTTGCATAAGTGATTGCTTTCAGGGCGCATTGATGGCTGGGGTTTTCTTTAACTGAGAGCCTTTAAGCCTGTTTGCATTGGCTCAGAACTCTATGGCTTGACATTAAGTAAATGACACTATCTGACCTATCGACGCAATGAAGCGTATAAATTGATCAAAATGCGCTTTATTTGATCGTATTGATAAGTCATACTGTTCAATATGGACGATCTGGATCAGAAGCTCATCGCCGCCCTGCGCCAAAATGGGCGCGCGTCTCTGTCTGAGTTGTCGCAGATGCTTGGGGTGACCCGCAGCACGGTGCGCGTGCGCATGG
>JBCCAQ010000124.1:0-14564 GCA_039814735.1 Cyanobacteria bacterium P01_A01_bin.15 | reverse complement strand
GTACCTTTACCTCAGCAACCGCAGTTTCTGCGGCGTGGCTAAGCTCCTTGGGTTCTGCTTTCCTCACGTTCTTACACGTTTACTAGGAGATCAGAACTCATGTTTCAAGATGCTAACCAGGGCGCAACAGCGTCCACTGTTTGCCCTTCGGTAGAACCTCTTCCAGAGCATGCCTTTGAGGACGTACGGCACCTGCTGCTGGGCAGTCTCACCGCCGTGCAGCGCACCATTTTGGACCTGCATACCAAGCAGTATGCCGAGCCTAACGACTGGAGCCGACCGCTGGCGACCGGTCGCCCCAATGAGGTAATGGCGATTTTGACCCGACGGGTGCGGGTGGATTGAGCGGCTGAGCCGCCATGGATGAACATGTGGGCTATGGCGGCTCAGCCTAAGCCGGGTTCAGACCCCGGCGCTAGTTGGGCTACCGTGTATACACATCTGGAAGATTATTGATAGTGGAATGTGCTGGCAACGGTGCCCCTGATTCAAGGGGCACCAACGGAGGGGTTTTCGATCGCTAGCGCCAGTTATCCAAACCCCTCCCTAGCGGTTCCCCTTGCCAAGGGGAACCTTGGGGCAGGTCATATTGAAACCCAGTGATTTTGGGAGTTTTGGCCATTCTCTCTGGCTTATATACGGTAGCGCTAATTGGGGGTATCCACTGAAAGGGATACTTGGCTAATACCACTAGGGATCGCCTGGCAACCACTAACTCCTTTTGGTAGGTTCTAATTCAATTAGCCCTGGGGCTTCCAGGGTGGGTTGGTGCATCATTACCAGGTGTAGGGTATGAGTAGGCGACATTATCCAGAGGAGACGGCATGAAAACGATTGGTCTGTTGGGCGGCATGAGCTGGGAGAGCACCGTCAGCTACTACCGTGCCATCAACGAGGGGGTGAAGAACGCTCTGGGTGGGCTGCATTCTGCCAAAATTGCCATGTACAGTGTGGACTTTGAACCCATTGAAACGCTGCAGCATGAGGGTAACTGGGATGAGATGACGAAAATTCTCTCCGAGGCGGCCCTGGATGTACAGGCTGCTGGGGCAGACTTTCTGTTGATCGGTACCAACACCATGCATAAAGTTGCTCCCCAGGTAGAGGCGGCTATTGATATTCCCTTGCTGCATATTGCCGATGCGATCGCAGACACCCTGGTCGCCCAAGGCATCCACAAAGCAGGTCTGCTGGGCACAGCCTTCACCATGGAGCAAGACTTTTACAAAGATCGACTAGCCAAAAACCACGGTCTTGATGTTTTAATTCCCAACAAAAGTGATAGAGAAACTGTTCATCGGATTATCTACCAGGAGCTTTGTTTGGGGAAAATAGAGCCAAGTTCTCAAACAGACTATTTGCGAATCATTGATGCTTTAGCAAACGACGGTGCTGAGGCCATCATCCTTGGCTGCACTGAGATAGGTATGCTTGTCAAACAGGCTGATACTGACATACGGCTGTTTGACAGTGCCACCATCCACGCCGAGAAAGCCGTTGAGTATGCGCTTGCTAGCCAAACTGCCCCAACCCGTGGGTAGGCAGCAACAATGACGCCACCCCAAGGAAGATAAACTTTGGCAGCGTTTTCTGGAGGGCTATCGGTCGGCTAGGGAGATTTCCGCCCTAGATTTAAGCCTGATCGAGACATTTATCGCTATACGGGATATTTGGTTCTTTGGGTTGAATACTGGCAACGCCCTGGCTAAGGGCAGGCTAAATGACAGCTATATTGACATTCATCTGACTTTTCTCAAGAGTCTTTCAGGGATGGGGTAACAATTTTAGATAGACCGTCAAATAGAGCGTCAATCAGGGGCTCTAAGGCACTTGATTGATGTCTTTGAAAGCAAGACGTGCGTACTGGGGCAGACTTCATGACCTTATCTCGACAGTCCCTCTACCGTAGGTGCTTCTACAGGCAGTTCTGGGATAGGAGACAGGTCGCGACAGGAGTCTTTGAAGCGGCAGAAAAATCCCACGATGACTATATACAGCACGGGTACGACAAACAGACTTAGTACCGTCGAAACAATCATACCGCCAAACACTGCGGTGCCCAGGGACTGGCGACTAGAGGAACCGGCTCCGGTTGCAATCATCAGAGGGAAAATACCCAGCAGGGTGGAGATCGCCGTCATGATGATGGGTCGCAGGCGCTGTTGCGCCGCCTCCACCGCAGCTCTGGCGATGGACAGCCCCTCGTCTCGAAGCTGATTGGCAAATTCGACAATCAAAATCGCGTTTTTGCTGGCAAGACCAATGAGCATCACAAGCCCTACCTGGCAGTAAACATCGTTTGGCAAGCCTCGCAGCATCACTGCTAACAGAGCCCCCAGCATCGCTAGCGGCACCGCCAGCAGAATAATTGCCGGATCGACAAAGTTCTCGTACTGGGCAGCCAGGACAAGAAACACAAAGATAATCCCCAGACCAAAAATAAGGGGAGCCTGTCCGCCAGACTCCAGCTCTTCTAGGGAAATGCCGGACCACTCAAAGCCCATGCTGCTGGGGAGAACTTCGTTGGCTAGGCGCTCCATTGTTGCAATCGCCTGGCCAGAGCTATACCCTGGCCCTGGGGAGCCGTTGATCTCGATCGAGCGGAATAGATTGTAATGGTTGATGGTTTGGGGACCCGTGGTGGACGATATAGAAACTAAGGTATCGAGCGGAATCATCTCTCCCGTTTCAGAACGTACGTAGAGATTGCCAATGTCGTTGGGGTTGGAGCGAAAGGGTGCGTCGGCTTGAATGTAAACCCGATAGGTACGGCCAAAGGCGTTAAAGTCGTTGACGTAGCGCGAGCCCAAGAAACTCTGGAGAGTATTTAGAATATCGTCAATGTTGACCTGCATCGCTTTTGCTAAGCTGCGATCAATATTTACTTCAAGCTGAGGTGCATTGGCGGTGTAGGTAGTAAAGACGTTCTGTAGTTCGGGAGCCGCATTGGCCGCCGCGATGAGGTCGTCCTTGGCCTGCAGGAATATTGGCAGCTCGTTATTGCCGCGATCTTGCAGCTGGAAAACAAAGCCACTGATGCTGCCCAGTCCTTGAATGGTGGGCGGATTGAAAGCAATCACATTCGCCTCTTTGATTTGACCAAACTGAGGCCAGACCTGCCCTAACACCGCCTGAGCAGACTGGTCAGAACGGGGGCGATCGCCCCAGGGAATGAGGGGAGAAAAAATAACGCCGCTGTTGGGAATGCTGCCGCTGAAGCTAAAGCCACCCAGGGAGAAGGTACCCTCCACGTCGGGAATGTCCAAATAGGTTTGCTCAACTCGATCAATTACGCTGCTGGTATAGTCGACGGACGTACCCTCAGGTCCTTGAATCAAGCTGATGAGAAGGCCCTGGTCTTCTTCTGGTAGAAACGCTGTGGGGACTACGGTGTAGAGCCAGGCCGCCGTTCCCAGCGCGATCGCAAATAGCACCAGCACAATCGCTTTCAACCGAATCAGCTGGCGCAGGCTGTTAAAGTAGCCCCGACGCAGGGCGTCAATGCCACGGTTGACCATACCGAAAAAACGTCCCAGCCAACCACCGGGCTGCTGTCCTGGCCGAATCAGTAAGGCCGACAGAGCTGGGGTCAAACTCAAGGCATTAAAGGTGGAAATGGTGACGGCAAAGGCAATTGTCAGGGCAAACTGCCGATAGAGCTGTCCCGTCGTGCCGGGAAAGAACGCGACGGGAATAAACACCGCCAGCAGCACCAGGGAGGTAGCAATCACAGCTCCGGTTAGCTCTCGCATGGCCTCGACCGCCGCGAGATGGGGCCGCATGCCCTTTTCCTGAATTTTTCCGGCGATGTCTTCGACCACCACAATCGCATCGTCTACGACCATCCCCGTGGCCAAAATCAGACCAAATAGCGTCAGGCTGTTGATCGAAAAGTTGAACGCTTTGATGAAAGCAAAGGTACCGATCAGCGCCACCGGAATCACCACAGCCGGGACGATAGTCGCACGCCAGTTTTGCAAGAACAGAAAGAGCACCAACACCACTAGAACAATTGCTTGAATGAGGGTATTGATCACCTCTTTGCGAGACTCCACAACAAAGAGCGAGGGGTCGTAGGGTACCGCATAGGTTAACCCTGGGGGAAAGTCTTCAGCCAGCTCAGCCAGGGTTGCCTTGACCGCATTGGCCGCCTCAAGGGCATTGGTACCTGGCGTTTGTACAATCTGGTAGCCAATGGCACCCTGGCGTCGATAGCGGGCAAAGGTGCTGTAATTTTCCGCCCCCAGTTCTGCTCGTCCAACATCGCGCAGATACACCAGGTTGCCGTCCGCCTCAGTTTTCAGTACCAGGTTCTCAAACTCACCCACATCTTCCAAACGCCCCGGAGAAAGCAGCGTCATCTGATAGCTCAGCCCATCTTCTGTTGGTGGCTGGCCAATACTGCCCGCCCCCACCTGCAGATTTTGCTCCTGAACAACGGCGACTAAATCCTGTGCTGTGATGCCGCGAGCAGCCATCCGGGATGGATCGAGCCATAACCGCATGGCATAGCGCCGCTCTCCAAACGGTTGAATCTGCGCCACCCCCTCAATTCGCCGCAGGGCATCTAGTACATACAAATCGGCGTAGTTACTGATGAAGTTGTCGTCATATAGCCCCGCTTCTTCGCTATAAATTGACATTCCTACCACGACACTGCTGGACTGTTTGCGTACCGTTACACCCGTACGCTGCACCGTTTGCGGTAGCTGGGGTGTCACGATAGAGACCCGATTCAGCACATCCACAGCCGCGATATCTATGTTGTAGCCCTGGCGAAAAGTCACCGTGATGGTACTGGTGCCATCGTCACTACTAGTGGAGTTCAGATAACGCATGCCATTGACGCCGTTGATCTCTCGCTCTAGTACGGTGGTAACGGTTTCTTCTACCACCTCGGCACTGGCTCCAATGTAGTCGGCAGTGACCACCACCTGCACCGGGCTGATATCGGGATACTGTTCTACCGGCAGCGTCGGGATGACAATCGCTCCTACCATAAAGATGATGATGGACAGCACCATCGTCATAACGGGTCGACGGATAAAGGTTTCAACAAACATGACCTTAAATGGCAGAGTAATTGGATAAAAACGTAGGGTGTGCTGAATCAGCAGCGCGCCGCATCAGAGGGGTAGATTTACCGCTCACAGCTCATCAATCGGTTCAGAAAATAGTTGGTCATGCGCGACCCGTAGGGCGAGTTCCACCAGCGCGAGGGGTGGCAGCCTTTGGGGGCACTCAGCGAAAAATCCAGTTCATCGCACTGACGCCAGCGATCGCCCACCGGATTTTGCTCGGTGATACCGCTACGCCAGCCCAGGGCTGCGCCCCAGCGCTGAATGAGTTTTTGGTCTTCGCCGATAGTGGTTTCCAGGGTGCCGCCCAGCTCCTGGTAAATTTTTACCTGGACGCTAAAGCCAAACCGCCCCTCGCTATAGGTGGACCATAGGCGGTCGATCACCTGCAGCTCACCGCAGGGGAAGCTAAGAATGCCTCGGGGGCTCAGTTCCTCTAGATCAGAGACATTGGCAAGCTCAGCGATCAGGCTGACGGTCTCTTTGTCGGCAGAGGACCACTCCCTTGCGGCGAGCTGCTTGTGAAGAGTGTCGTAGCGATAGAGGTCGCCAACAACCATCAGGCGACGCTCTAGCTGTGTGACCTGCTGGGGCAAATCTTTAAGACTGCTGACCTCCTGATGTAGGGCAGTCAGCTCTGCTGACATATTCTCCATCAACTGCTGGATAGCTGATAGCTGAAGCGAGGAATCACCGCCCGCCGTAGGCTGTTCGAATACAGATTCGGTAGGCAAGTTGGAAGAAGTCATAGGGGGCTGCTTTGGTAAACGTATGCTTTGGCCAATGGGACTGACTGCGCAATCTCGTCTAAATACTGGTTACTGCCGTGTGTTCGAACTGAAAATCGAACTGAAAACCGAACTGAGTGAGCGCTTCGAGAACGTAGCCGAATGCTCCTCTCGGAGCAGAATTGTTCATGCCGTAGAAAGGTTTATTTGAAAAGAGGTTTTCGCATTTTGTTTGGCCGTGGCTAGAGACTGCTAGAAAGCAAAATGCCTAGTGCCTTAATGCGCGATCGCATCTTCAAAATCGGTATTGATAGCCACTTCTTCCCAAGCCTCTAGCTCATGGGTGAGCGATTTAATCTTTTGGTCTGAATACGCTTGCCCCAGCATCTAGTCAGGTTCAATAGGTACACCATCAGACAGCCGCAGGATGCCGACGGTAACAATAGTCTCTCCAGCACTCAAGCCATCGGTGACTTGATAACGGTTGCCCTCAATCCCTCCTAGTTGTACAGGTCGCTGTGCCGCTACATACTCAACCGCCCCTTCCTCGGATTGCTCGGAGGGCTCCACCACAAAGACAAAGCTCTGTCCCCCCACGCGGGAGATCGCCGTTGTTGGCACCAGCACCCCCGGCACCTGCTCCCAAATCACCGTCGCGCGAACAAACTGTTCGTCCCGCAGCATCCCACTCGGATTAGAAAAACTGGCCTTGGCCAAAATCGACTGGGCACCGTCATCAACCCGCTCCGAGACAAAGCTGATGCGACCCGTGATCAATGGCTCGCCGCCTGCTTGAGTGCGCAGTTCGACCGGCACCCCCGTGAGGAGTTCGCTGCTGCGCTCGACCGGAATAGACAGACGTAGATCCATTGTTTGATTGTCTGTCAGAGTTGTGATGGGTGCGCCTATGTCAACATAGTCGCCAACCTTGAGGGGGAGATCCCCAACAGCGCCATCAACCGGGGCGACCACCTGGTAGTCAGACAAATCTTCGCCAGCCACTTGGGCATTTGACTCGGCCCGCCGTAGGGTGGCGATCGCTTCTTCTAGATTGGCACGGATAGCTTGAATACGTCGTTCAGCGGCAGTTTGAGCAGCGATCGCAGCGTCTCGATTACGAGCTACTTGGTCTAAAGACTGCTGGGCCAGGGCTCCGGCGGTGACGAGCGCCTGGGTGCGTTCATATTCCGTATCTTGCAGACTGCGGTCGGCAATGGCGCTGTCGCGCTGGGCTTCGGCTTCCAAAATTTCAGCCTGGGCGGCGTTGCGAGCGGCACGGGCCACTTCGATATCAGCGACGGCCCCTCTCACCAAAGCCTGAGGCCGATCGGGACTGAGCTGTAAGAGCGGTGTACCGGCACTCACACGATCGCCTGCCGACACTAAAATTTGGGTAATGCGACCCGCGACCTCAGGGCGCAACGTCACCCGCTCCTGAGCCTCTAGCGCCCCGACAAATTCGGATGAGGTGCTTACCGTGGCGGACTGTAGCGTCTGAGTTTCAACGGCGGTGGCCTGGGCTGCGATCGCAGCCACCGGCTCACGGGACCGCCAGCGACTCCAGATGAGCCCGCCGCTCGCTAAGCCCAGCGTTGCAATGAGCAGCCATAGCCACGACCGATGACGGATCCTCTCCTGGCTTGGGGGGAGAGTTTTTACGGGGGGTATCGCAGATTTTGATTCCATTTCCAGCTCAATACTCTAGGTAGTAGGGGTATCTCAGCAGCAGCATCCCAACAGGGCAATCTGGTTAACGACTGCGCTAGGCCAGCCCTAGCTGTGGGAATAAATTTCAATCACATTGCCCCAAGGGGTTTTCTGTGCAGGCGATGTAGTCCTCTGTCCCGGAGAAATCTCCCAAACTAGCGTCCATACGTTCTGATCAAACTTCAACCGTCTTCTAAAACAGGCTCACCATGAGGTAAGGGATATTTTTGCCGAAGCCCCAGAGGGAGCTTTCAAAACGTACCCTACCCCCCATACTGTCTGGATTAGGTCTTCGGCATCTCCCAGTTTTCGACGCAGTGATAGCACATACACCTGCACAATATTGCTCTTGTCAACCAGAACAGAATCGGGCCAAACCCGATCCAAAATTTGTTGATGTGTCATCACCTGGCGTGGATGACTAATCAAATATTTCAGCAATTCAAACTCTTTACTCGTAAGCTCAATCGAGCGATCGCCATACGTGACTGCGCGGGATTCCACATCTAACCGCAGTTTCCCCACGACAAAGAGATTTTTTGGATGCTCCCAACTCAGTCGCCGCAACCTTGCCCTTATCCGAGCCAAAAACTCTTCTAGGGAAAATGGCACCGATAAATAATCGCTCGCACAGATATTGAGACTCTCAACAAGCGCATTTTGATTATCGTAACCCAGCAGCATGATCGGCATCGTGTTAAAGGCCACGGATAGCCGACGGCAGAGCACCATATTAGGGCGGCTAACGTCAAGCATCATCATAATCAGCAGGTCGGGATGTACCTGTTGCACCTGAGCGGGCTCTGGAATAGGGCCCCTCATTTTGCTCACTCGATACCCCTTTTGAGATAATGTCTTTTCTAAAAACGCGGCTAGCTGACTGGCAATACCAACTAGAAGGATATGAGATTGCATGGGATGGGTTACACATAAACTAAGTGCATGTGCCGACAGATTGATCCTCGTCTAACAACAGGACAAACCCATACTCAACGAGAACTCTCAAATAAAATCAATTACGAATCGAGATTTTAGACCCCACAGGAATAGGGCTGCGCTTTCAAATCTTTCTTAGTCAATAGAAGCTAGTGGCAACAACTAGGTTGTAGTTTATTGAATGCTATTTTCTATTTCAATTGATCACAGAGCTAGTCTTTTATTAGGCTAAACAGCTAGCCTAAGATCTGGCGTTTTGATAGAGTCCACCGTACAACATTCAGCAGAGATAGACCTGATTTTGGTTAAAAACGAGCCCACTAGCGGCACAGGCCCTGCTTGAGGGCTAGGGTAGCGGCCTGGGTGCGATCGCGCACATCTAACTTAGCCAAGATATTATTGACATGAGCCCGCACGGTGCCCTCAGCAACGGTCAGGCTATCACTAATTTCGCGATTGCTTTGCCCTTGCACAATCAGGGTCAAAACCTCTAGCTCGCGCTTGGTGAGGGCCGGACGGGTGATTCGGTTAGCAAGCTTAAGCGCGATTTCGGGCGGGATGCACTGTTTGCCTGCGGCGACATCGAAAATCACATTGAGCAGCTCATCGGGGGGAGTATCCTTGAGCAGGTAGGCCATCGCGCCCAGCTGCAGACCGCGATAGATATCTTCGTCAGTGTCGTAAATAGTCAGTACGATGATGCGAGCCGTGGGAAACTCCGCCCGAATCATACCGATGGCCTCAACGCCCCCTATTTCTGGCATGCGCAGGTCGAGCAGGGCTACGTCAGGCTGGTGCTGACGATAGAGTGAGACCGCGCTACGCCCGTCGCTAGCCTGAGCCACTACCTGAATATGGGGATGCCGACCCGTAATCGCCGCTAGACCATGGAGGACAACGGGATGATCGTCAGCAATCAGGATCCGGAGGGGAGCGTCAGTCATGGAGGTCTTTGGCCGTCGCTGTTGAGGTTGGAAGCGTCACCAATACAATCGTACCTTGTCCCGGTTGGCTGTTTAGTTGCAGGTGGGCGGTAATCTGCTGAGCACGTTCTCGCATTCCAATGAGACCGTATCCAAAGGTGGTCTGGGTAGGGTCGAAGCCATTACCGTTGTCTTGAATACGTAGCTGAACCTGACGAGGTTCGTAGGTGAGGCTCATCCCTAGCTCGCTTGCCTGGGCATAGCGTAGGGCGTTTGTAATCGCCTCTTGGCTGATCCGGAGCAGGTGGGCTTCGACGGCGGGCGGCAGCTGGTAAGGGCTCCCGTGAACCTGATAGGTCGCTTGCACATCACTGCCGCTGGTGAGCTGCTGCAAAAGGGCCTCGATGGCTTGGTCCAGCGTGGTCTGCTCTAGCAGCGATGGTCGCAGAGCCTGCACAGAGCGACGGGCTTCGGTCAGAGCCTGCTTGGCCAGCAGCAGCGCCTGGCTCAGGTGGGCTTGCTTATCTTGCAGGTTGGTAGTGTAGGCACTCTCAGCCGCTTGTAGCTGCAGAATGATGCCGCCCAACGACTGGGCCAGGGTATCGTGAATGTCGCGGGCGAGCCGGTTACGCTCGTCTATCAAAACGGTTTGTTTAGCTTCATCGGCCAGACGGGTGAGCTGGATAGCGAGGGTGGCCTGCTGAGAGATGGCTTGAACATGTTCGAGTTCTTCGGGGGTAAACTCGCTACGCTCAGCTGAGAGGAGGAAGAGCAGACCCAGTGGGGTATCTCCCAAAATTAGCAGAATATTAATCCCTGCTTGTATGCCATGCTGCTCTGCCCACTGAAGCTGCCAGTCGTCGGTGCCGGGAAACATATAGTGAGCGGCATTCTCAAGGGTAATTATAAAAGGGCGTCGAGTGTGTAAAAGGAGCTTCCAGATGGCGGTATCTTTGGCCGCAATGGGCTGCGACATCGGCCCTAAATCTGAGAAGCTCTCCGGCTGGCGGATAGTGCCCTGGTCAACCCACTGTCGGAGCTGAAGGGTCTCGGTGCTTGGGTCGTACAGCTGTAGGCAGCTGGTATGGATATTGAGCTGCTGCGAGATTTCGGTTAGGACGTGACCTAGGAAGGCGTCGAGGTTGAGCTCGGTGGCTAGACGGTCTAGGCTGTTTTTAAGGATCTGATTGGTTCTAATTAGCTTAGCAACACGGTCCTGCTCAGCTTTGAGCAGGGCTTGCTCAGCAAGCCGCAGTTCGGTGATATCGAGCTGGGATGCCCAACCGCCAACGGCGTAGCCATCTTCAACAAGGGTTGTGATGTTGTTGAGAAAGTAGCGAGGGTTGCCGTCGCGGTCTACTTCTTCAGTTTCGGCGTTGCGAAGCCGATAGCCATTCTCGACAACTGAGCGCATCATATTGCGGTTTTGCTCAGATTCCAATAAATGAGCATCAGTTAGCCGCATTCCGATGGCCTCTTTAGGATTATCAAAACCGTACATGGCTGCATAGGTTGCATTGGCTTCGGCAACCTGCAAGTAGCGATACATCAGCTCAACTTGCTCATCAATAGACAAATCGATGGCAATCGGCTGTTCAAACTCGCACCGATAGATTCCCTCACTGCTAATTTCAAATAGGGTGCGGTAGCGTTCTTCAGAGTCTGAAAGACAAGATAGCGCCTGCTGTAGCTCCGTGTTGAGGTGTTCGAGTTCTTGGGCACGGGTTTGCTCGGCTTGCAGGGCGGCTTTTTGCGCCCGATCGCGCTGAATTGCCCCGCCAATACAGGCCGCCGCCGTCCTCAAAACCGCCATCTCAGATGGGCTAAACTCTTTCGCCTCGCGACAATAATCAAACCCCACAACGCCCCAAAATGCTTCACCGACCCAGATAGGCACTGAATAGCTCGACAAAATATCGACCGCTTTGAAGGTGTTACAGAGTGGTTCCGGCCAATCATCGACCGGTCCACCAAAGCCATCATTCTCAAGATATTGCTCGACAAAGGCTCTACTCAAGCCCTCGCAGGTAACTTGAGCAGCCTCTGAGTGAGAGATTTGTGGCACTACATCGGGAGCCGCCCATTCATAGATAACTGTTTGGTAATCCGGAAACTCTGTTAAGGAATGACCAAAGTTTTCTAGCACGTCAACGCGATCGCACCCCAACCCCTCGCCCAAAACTTGCAGCGCCTCAGGAATCACCTGCTCTAGGTCGGTATTAGAAGTGTCTAACAGGTCTTTGGTCGCTTCAGCAACGGTGGTCAACATGCGATCGCGCTGCTGCAAGACCTCATTGCGGGCCTGCTCAACCGCTCTTGCTTGCTCGGTTTGCCTCAGGGTCTGCTGGACTCGCTGTCGGGCGATCGCACTGCCAATGCAGTCTGCCGCTACCCGCAGCAGCGATAGCTCACTGGGGCTACGCGATATAGCAGTACCGCAGTCGTCAAAGCTCAGCGCCCCCCAAATCTCACCCTCAACAAAAATAGGGACGCTGTGCATAACCTTGACACCAAGGGTTGCCATCTGGCTGCGGAAAGGCTCTTCCATGGCTTCGAGCGGAATGCTGGTAATCTCACCCTGAATCAATGAAAATAGCAGGGCTTCAATCCCCTCGTGGGTCCCTTCAGCCGTGGCTGGGTCAGCAATCTGTACTGGGATATCCGGGGCATCCCACTCGTAAAGACCTCGCCAGTGCGGCAGCGATGTTTCTGAATCTGGATAGAAAAACTCGACAATAGCAGCCCGGTCAGTATCTAGGGCTTCGCCGATGGTTTTCAACGCGAGGTTAATCGCCTCGTCTAAGTCCTCAACCGTTAGCAGCGCACTCACTGAGGTAGCTGAGGCGTTCAGCAATATGTCTCGTTGGGTCAGCACTTCGTTACGAGCTTGCTCAACGGCCTGTGCCTGCTCTGCCTGCTGGAGCGACTGCTGGTTACGCTCCCGCTGAATCGCGCTGCCAATGCAATCGGCGGCTACTTTCAGGATCGATATCTCAGCCGCAGTGCGCTGTTTAGCTATCAGACAGTCATCAAGTCCAAGTACTCCCCACCACTGACCGTCTACAAGGATAGGAACGACACACGTTGACTTGACGCCAATCGCCAGTTGAGCGCTGCGAAACGGTTCTGGTGCATCTTCGATTAGGTAGCTTGCAGATCGCCCTTGTTGAAACAGCTCATACAGCCACTGAATATCTTCGTAACTCCCCTGAAACGCTGCGAGGTCAGTCTGTTGCGGCACGGTACCCGCTGAGGTCCACTCATACTCCGAGTGACGCCAGCTTGGAAAGGCTGAGTCTGGGACTGGTTTAAAGTTCTCAAGAACACAAACGCGGTCTGTTTCAAGTGCTTCGCCAATCGTTTTCAATGCGACATTGATAGCGGTGTCAAGGGGGGTGATGGTGAGCAGGGCATTGGTGGCAGCGGCAGTGGCGTCTGAGATGCGATCGCGCCCTTCCAGCTCCGTCAGCGTCTGTCGCAGCTCGGCGTTCAGATGCTCTAGTTCCCTCGATTTGGCTCGTTCAGCCGCTAGCAGTGCCTGCTGAGTTTGGCGCAGCTCGGTAATGTCGGTTTGAGTAGACCAGTATCCCACCACATAGCCGTTCTCAACAATGCCGACGCCGTTGTTCAAAAAGTATCGAGGCCGACCGAGCTGATCCACCTCTTCGGTCTCTGAATTACGACAGCGGTAGCCGTTGATGACGATGCCTCGGATAAACGCCGCGTTCTTGTCTGAATCTTCAACGTGAACGTCTGAATTGGTCAGGCCAATGAGTTCGTCGGAATTATCGACGCCGTACATCGCGGCAAAGGCAGGGTTTGCCTTCGCCACTCGAATGCTTTGATAGAGCCATTCGCACTGTTCGTCCACCGACAAATGAATCGGACAAGGCGGCTCAACTTCGGTGTAATAGATGCCTTCGCTACTTAGCTCAAACAGCGTCCGAAAGTTGGCTTCTGACTCGCGCAGGCGATGATTCTCAGCCTCTAGCGCCGTGATACGAGATCGGAGTGCCTGAGCTTGAGAGCCAGTCAGTGAAGATGTCATCGTGCCGCCGAGCAAACATTGCCTTAAACATTGGGTCTATTGTGGCATAGCCCCTGGAGGGCAGATTACGGATAAAACAAGTGCCGAATGAGCCATTTGGATAGGAGCTGATAACACTGGCTGTGATCCTTGATATTGCGGATCTGATCAAATTGCATAGAGCAGACTATGCGGTTTGCCTAGGTGAATTGTTTACTGTCTGGTATAGCAAAAGACTGGCGGTCCGGCTAATTGGGCGGATTGGGTATGCCCACTATACTGATGACCATCGAACAGCCGTATCAGGAGTTAACTTTCGGTATTGATCTACCCGCTCATCTATAAAAGAGATCAACGACGATGCCGCTAACTGTTCCGGTGACCAATCGCGAACACATTCGAGGCGCGACCACCGCTTCGATGACACTGCTGGAGTATGGAGACTACCAATGTCCCCGCTGCCAACAGGCACATCTGGCAGTCAAAGCGCTACAAAGCTCACTGGCCAATGATAAACCTGAGATAAGTCAAGCGTTTCGCTTTGTGTTTCGACACTTTCCGATTGTCATGCTGCGCCCATTTGCGCAGTACACCGCAGAGGTAGCAGAGGCCGCAGGCGCACAGGGTCAATTTTGGCCCATACACGACTATCTGTTTGAGCACCCTTTAGAGCAGGGAAATGGGGCATTATTCTCATTTACTAAAGGCTTAGGTTTAGATATGCATCGCTTTGAAAGGGAAGTTGCAGAGCATCTTTATACCAAGCAAATTCGAGCAGATATCGCAGGCGGCATCCAGAGCGATGTCAACGGAACACCCACTTTTTTTATAAACGGCATCCGACATGACGGCGACTGGAGCACAAAAGCACTCTTGACCCTAGTTGAAAGAGAGTGGGAAAACCGACAAAAAACCTTGAACTCTCTTGAGTAGTACAAGCAGTTCCATAGGGTACATCCCACTTGTAGAACCAAGTTCAGTGCTTTAGGAGATTTCTGAGAAAGAAGCTACCAGTTATCCAGGCCCCCAAACCCCCAAGATTGGGAGCTTTGAATCTTGTTCCCCCCAATCTTGGCTACGGTGTACACACAAGTACTGGAAACTAGCGTTTGCGGCTGCCTCACCCCCTCTAACTCCCCCTTGGTAAGGGGGAGAACTAGAACTT
>JBCCAQ010000246.1:0-8046 GCA_039814735.1 Cyanobacteria bacterium P01_A01_bin.15 | reverse complement strand
TGACCCAACAGCAGGCCGCCGGTGGCAAACTGGCCGCTGATGTGACAGCCCTGCGCGAAAAAGTAGCCCAGCTGCAGCAGGAGAACGCCGCTTACCAAAAACAGCTGCAATGGATCCAGGATCGAATCGCCCTCTCGCGTAACGCAACTGGCAAAATGCAGCGAAAGGCGACCCTCAAGCAAACGTTAGATATTGCGATGGGGATTACCAAAGCCAGCAGCGCCAGCATTTTTTTGCTCAACGATGCCAAGGTCGTGACAGAGTGCATCTTGACCCGCTCAGGTACTACAGAACGCGAGCGCCAGACCCTGGTGGGTCAAGTGTTAGAAAATGGGCTAGCCGGTTGGGTGGTGGAGCATCGCCAGGTAGAAACCATTGCCGACACCAGCCTGGACGATCGTTGGATCAGCCTGCCCGATCAGCCCTACAAAGTGCGCTCGGCCCTCTGTGCGCCGCTGCTTAGCGACAATCGCATTTTGGGGATCATAACCCTGACCCACCCAGAGCCCAATCACTTCAAACCCCCGGCTCCAAAGCTGATTGCCGCCATGGCCGACCAGATTGCCCTGGTTTTAGAAAATGTCAATTTTCACCTGATTACCCGCACCCTCAACAGCCGTCTCAACCAGCATCAAACGTTTTGCCGTCAGATGTTAGCGACGGAGATAGCAGGTGCTGTCATGGTGCAAAATAACCGGCTGGTCCAAGTCAATAGCTGTGCGGCCAGGCTGTTTGGGCAAGCACCTGAGGCCTTGCTACATCTGCCCTCCATCGCCAGCATCATTGCCTACGAAGATCTCGAGCGTGTACGCGCGGCCCTAGAGCGCTGTCATACCCATCGCCAACAGCCGCTCAGCCTCAATTTTGGCATCACCCATAAAAGCGGTCAGGTAATTCCAGTGGTCGCCCAGGGGATCTCCCTCGATTTTCGCGCCCAGCCTGCGGTGATGATGATTATGAATCGGGTTGATGCTGAGTGAGGGGGCCGATGGCGTCTCTTCCAGTCATGTTCCGATACTATGTAGGCAGCTTTTTTCCATACCCCCCGTGATTGCCACCCCCAGCCGTCCCCCAGCGATTAAGTTTCTAAAAACGCCCACATCCCAGGCATGGATCGATCAGGCCCTGGCTAATCTAGATGAGGTCATGTTGGACCATTCCCACTGCGAGCGTAAGGCGGCGGGGATTGCCATTAAGCTAATGTTTTTATATCCCGGTGATTTGGCCCTGGTGGAGGCGTTGACGGATATCGCCCAGGAAGAACTCAGCCACTTTAAACAGGTCAATCAGTGGCTGGCGCGGCGCGGTGTGGCGCTGCGGTCCCTGGCGGCGGGTCCCTATGGGGCAAAATTGCGTAAACAGGTGCGCCCCAACGATCCGGAGCGCAAGCTAGACCTGCTATTGGTTTCAGCCCTGATCGAGGCCCGCAGCCACGAGCGGTTAGGGCTGTTGGGGGAGCACTGCCCGGACCCGGAACTGGCCAGGTTTTATCGCAGTTTGATGGCCTCGGAGGCTCGCCACTACGGTGCCTACTGGCTGCTGGCCACCCATGAATTTGGAGCGGAGCGGGTCGCGCCCCGGCTAGAGGCATTGGCCACAGCCGAAAGTGATATTCTAGCGACGTTGCACCCGGCACCGAGGGTCCACAGCTAATATGCAGACTTCTTTTAAAACCTTTCTCATTCGTGATTGGCGGCCCGCCGACCGGCAGGCGGCGGCGGGTATCATCGGTCAGGTCCTGACGGAGTACGGCCTTGGTTGGGAGCCAGAGGGGGCGGATAGTGATGTGATACAGGTGGACACCCACTACCAAGGGGGCGAATTTTGGGTGGTGGAGCAGGCGGGGCAGCTGGTTGGTACGGCGGCCTATCTGCCGATTGAGCGGGGCGAGCAGGCGGTGGAAATTCGGAAGATGTATCTACTGCCAGCGGCTCGCGGTCAGGGGCTAGGACGATTTTTGTTGGGGCAGTTGGAGGGTGCGATCGCAGCCCGTGGCTTCCACGAAATCTGGCTTGAAACCGCCACATCCCTCAAACAGGCCGTACGTATGTACGAAAGTTCAGGCTATCAGCTGGCCACCGGTGTAGAAACTAGCCGCTGCGACCGGGTGTACAAAAAACGCATCCGGTAGCGAATGCCGTTATAATCTCTGGCGAACTCGTGATTGATCCAATACCCACAAGTGCTCTGTGATTGCCGTTTATCCCGGTAGCTTTGACCCAGTTACCCTGGGGCATCTCGATATTATTACCCGCAGCAGTCGGCTGTACGACCACATTATTGTGGTAGTGTCACGTAACCCAATGAAAAACCCAATGTTCACCGTTGAGGAGCGGTTGGGTCAGATCCGTCAGGCAACGGCACATTTAGGCAACGTTAACGTAGATAGTTTTGATGGGCTGACGGTCACCTACGCTCACCAGCACCAGGCCAAGGTACTCATTCGCGGTTTGCGGGTGCTCTCAGACTTTGAGAAAGAGCTGCAGATGGCCCATACTAATAAAACCCTTGCCGCCGATCTAGAAACCGTTTTTTTAGCGACATCTACTGAATACGGTTTTTTAAGCAGTAGTCTAGTAAAAGAGATTGCCAGGTTTGGCGGAGCAATCGATCACCTTGTTCCTGAGCATGTTGCCCACGATATTCGGAAATGGTACGGCGAGAACCTCCAGTAAACGATCCTAGGCTAAATGGCCAGACTGCCCAGGCCGACGACGCTCTGTACCAGCAGCAGCCAGTCGGGAAGGCAGCTGAACCCACAGCTGGGTTCGATATTCAAGATGCCCTCAACCAAATTGAGGAAGCGGTGCTCGATAGCCCTCGCCTACCGGTGATGGGCCGCACCATGATCAATGAAGACGATCTGCTAGACCAGCTCGATGCGGTGCGGTTAAACCTACCTGGCGCGTTTCAGCAGGCCCAGCAGCTTTTGGAGCAGCGCAATGAACTCCTCAGCGAAGCTGAGCAGTATGCCCAGGAGATCGTCACCACCGCCGAAAAACAGGCCGCTATTATTTTAAATGAGACGACGATCCTGCGGCAGGCCGAACAGCAGGCTCAGCAGCTGCGACTGCAGGTAGAGCAGGAATGTGCGGCGTTGCGATCGCAAACCATGATGGAAATTGAGCAGCTCCAAAACCAAACCAGACAAGAATGTGACGAACTGCGCAAAACCTCCATCGCCGAATGCCATGCCATCCAAACCGATGCCGACACCTATGCCGACCAGGTGCTGCAACGCATGGAAACCCAGTTTAGCGAAATGCTCGATGTGATTAGCAACGGTCGCCAGCAGCTTTATGAGCGTCAGCAGCGCGCCCGGCAAACAACGTCACCGGCACCGGCCAGTGAGCCTCCTAGCCTCAACCGTCGTCCGGCGGCACCGTCGCGTCCCCCGACCCCCCAACGCCCCCCGGCAGGCCAACAATCCTACATCCAACCAACTCAGCCGCCGCGTCCGCCGCAACGTCCCCCCCGTAAGTTCTAGATGATTGGCTACCTCAAAGGAGCCCTGGCCGATATTCAGCGGCTTACCAATGGCCGTGTGATCATCACCATCGATGTCCAAGGTGTCGGTTACGAGCTCCAGGTGACCGCTCGGGCCATGGGCGATCTGCCCCCCTTGGGCGACCCGGTCCAAATTTTTTCCCACCTCCAAAACCGAGACGACCAGCCGGTGCTGTTTGGGTTTATCTCTCGGGCCGAGCGCGATGTCTTTCGCCTAGCCACTAGCGTCAGCGGCATTGGCCCCCAAATGGGCATGGCACTGCTCGACACCCTCAGCCTCAATGATTTGGTCCAGGCCGTCGTCTCCGGCAACGCCCGTATTTTGTCCCAAACCCCCGGCGTCGGTAAAAAGACCGCCGAACGCATCATTCTAGAACTTAAAACTAAGCTTGCCGAATGGCGACAGCAGGCCGGGCTAATCACCGCCCCCGCCGCTGGCCCCGTTTCTGTGATCCAAGAAGATGTGGAAATGACCCTGCTGGCCCTAGGTTACTCCAATGGTGAAATCACCAAGGCACTACAGGCCGTCGGTCAAAGCAAAACCCTTAGCAAAACCGCCGACACCGAAGCCTGGATCCGCGAAGCCATCGCCTGGTTGAGTCAATAAACCAGCAGCCAGAATTTTCACACAGCCAGGGGGCTAGTAGCCCTACCTGATTGGGTTATTTGGCATCGTTTTGTATCAAATTACACTGTTTGGTATAGGCTTTACTAGGGAACTCTGCGGACGCAGCCAACCGCATTCGAGCTATCAGCAACAGGAGTTTATGAAACAAGTCATTGCAGTCATTCGGTCCAGCCAGTTAGACAAAGTAAAAGACGCCCTGGTCAATGCCGGTATCGTCGGTATGACTGTCGCCAACGCCCGTGGGTTCGGACGTCAGAAAGGTCAGGTACAAAGCTACCGAGGCCAGACCTACAAGGTCGACTTTTTACAAAAGCTGCGGTTAGAAATTGCCATCGCTGACGATCAGGTAGATCTCGTCGTACAAACGATTATCGATGCTGCCCACACGGGGGAAATCGGCGACGGCAAAATTTTTGTATTACCCGTCGAGGAAGTCTATCGGATTCGCACCGGCGAGCGTGATGACATTGCCCTTTCCAATTCCCAGGGCTAACCCACCCCCACTTTTTTCAACGCTGCCTGCGCCGCTTTTTTTTCCGCATCCTGTTTACGACGACCGTTGCCCCGACCATAGAGCAGTCCCTTTACCCGCACCTCGGCGGTGAACTGTTTGGCATGGTCAGGGCCACTGGATGCAACAATTTGGTAGGTGGGGACTTCACCCAGCTGCTCCAACGACCAGATCTGGAAACGACTTTTGTAGTTAATGTGGATTGCCGTGGCACTCACATCATCGGCAACGCTATCAAACATCGGTATCACATAGGCCCGCAGGCTATCGATGTCTTGCCCGCTGTCTAAAAAAATGGCCCCGATTAGGGCTTCAAAGGTACTGCACAGAACCCGTTTGCTGCTACGACTGTCGCTTTTCTCGGCACCGCGACTGAGGCGGAGGTACTCCTGTAGTTTGAGCTGGCTGGCAAAGTAGCTGAGCTGGTTTTCATCCACCAGCGCCGCCCGGAGGGATGTTAGCTCACCCTCAGGCCGTTCAGGATAGCGCTGATAGAGGTATTCACCACTGAGAAATGTCAGGATAGCGTCCCCTAAAAACTCTAGCCGTTCATTGTCCTCGCAGTCATGTTCTTTAGCGTAGGATCTATGGGTAACGGCCAGCTGCCACAGGGGCTGGTTGTTGAACGTAGGTAGATAAAACGCACTCATGGTTTTACCATAGCGTGGCTGACCCCATCGAGGCTGATCCAAAAGGCAATCCATCTACCCTCTAAACTCGTAATAAGATGGATAGCTGCTCAAGACTGCCTAATATTGTATTGATATCGCTCTGGAGGAGGCCCAATTGGAAACGTATTTGCGCAATGATTTTGCCACAGGTGCCTAGCCCATGGCGTCAGAACATCTACAAAGTCAGCCTTCAGAGGGAAAGGACGAAACGGATGCGGCCTTGGTTGTGTCTTTGCGAAACGGGAATAAAGCTGCCCTTGCTGTTCTCTACGATCGCTACTCACGGCTGGTGTATACCATTGCGTTTCGCATTTTAAAAAATCAGCCAGAGGCAGAAGATTTGACCCAGGAAATCTTTCTCAACCTTTGGCAAAAGCAAACGTACGATCCTAACCGTAGCTCCCTCAGTCGTTTTTTGAGCACAGTCACCCGCAACCGAGCCATTGATCGGGTGCGCTCCCGTACTATTCGTTCTCGGATCCTAAAGGGGCTGGTGCCCCAGCCTGCTGCACCGACCAGTTTTTCTGTGCCAGTCGAGCAGGCGTCTTTGAGCGAACGGTCCCAACGGGTGCGTGAGGCCCTAGAAACCCTGCCCGAAAAACAACGCGAACTTCTATCACTTGCTTATTACCAAGGATTTAGTCAATCCGAAATTGCTCACCATACGAATATTCCTTTAGGGACTGTCAAATCTCGAATGCGTCAGGGCTTATTTAAGCTCAAAGCTGCGTTACAGGACTTGGTGGACTAACTCGACAACCATCTAATTGGATTACCTATTTCGACCCCATGGCTCCTCATCGAAAATTAGACGAATTAGCGGCTGACTATGTAGCTGGCAATCTCTCAGATGAGGATGCTGATGAATTTGTCCGCCTCATGGCTGAAACACCGGATCTGAGGGCAGAGGTCAGCCAGCTTGAAAAAACCGTTGGGTTAGTCCTTGATGAGCTACCCATGGTGACTCCGCCCCAACGGTTACGGGCAGCGGTTTTAGCCGGGGTTGAACCACAGGCCGTGTCGCCAGCTGTTGGCTCGTCGCGGGTATCTACCCTAACCTGGCTACTAGGGACACTGGCAGTAGGTGCGACGGTGCTATCCCTGGGGTTAGGGTTGAGTAACCAGCGTCTCCGGTTGGCCAATCAACAGCTTCAAGACGATCTGTTGGCGACGTTGCCAGCACAGCAGGCGACGTTGATTTTGCAACAGCCTGCCACTCGCTTTTATGACTTTGAGGGTACCCAGGATGCTCAGGATGCCTTTGGCAGCATGATTGTGGATACGGATGGTTTGGAAGCTGCGATCGCATTTAAAAACCTATCCCCCCTGCCTGCGGATCAAACCTATGCCCTGTGGGTGCGCCATGAGGGGCAGTACGTCCCCTGTGGCAACTTTCAATCTGGTCAAGACGGCACAGTCTTTGCGACGTTGCCCATGCCCCCTGTGTACCAATCTAGGCCCTGGGTGCAAGATGTCATCGTGACCGTAGAACCTGCCAACCTGCCCGCTCAACCCACTGGTCCCATTGTGGCTGAAACCATCTAAGGGCAAGAACTTCAAAAAAATCGAAAAAAAGTTCATCCAAACCACAGCCCCATTCGTATTAATAATCAAACGGATAAATTGTTGTTGATATGAAGGGAGCTTTGGATGTCTCTGTTGCACTGGTGCAGTAGAGAAACTTGTTTTGTGATTGCTTGCATTGTGTTTTCAGTCATCTGACAAAATATCAATCTAATCTCATCCAACGCTAACCGTTATTCGTATCTATAACTGAATGCCAATTATGTTCTTCCCAGGCTTACATTTTTACGATGCCGTAGAACAATAATCGCATTTCTGTTTTTAGTTCTTTCCTTACCAAAGATATCTATCACACCTGCCTTGGCCATCTACCGGGGTTCGTTGGCGTGTGGTGACTTCTTTGTCGAGAATGCTTGCTCTGTCGTGTCATCTAAAACTATAGGAGAATCCAAATGAACACTTTTCTAACGCTTCTTGTTAATCAGATTGTTGGCGCATTATTTCAAGATGCGCCTGAAATTGAAGACTTAGGAGATATCTTTATCGGCGGCAATGGAGATGACAATCTTCAAGGCGGCGATCAGGATGACATCTTTTTCAGTGGCAACGGAGACGACACTGTCCTTGGTGGTGCTGGCACTGATGTAGTGTTTGCTGGCCGGGGTGACGATACTGTTGTTGGGCAAACCGGCGACGATGTTGCTTTCTTAGGCTCCGGCGACGATCGGTTTATCTGGAACAACGGCGATGGCAGTGACTCTATCAACGGGGGTTCAGGCTTTGATGTCACTGAAGTCAACGGTGCCGATGGTCCGGGCGATGAGTTTGACCTGAGCCAAGCCGAGGGACAGGCTATCTTTAATCGCCTCAACCTGGGTCCATTCACCCTAACCAACGAGAGTATTGAACAGTTTGAGATTAACGGCCAAGGCGGTGATGACTCTCTGACGGTGGGAGAGCTAAACGACACAACTGTTGAATCGGTTATCTTCTCCGGTGGTGAGGGCAATGACACTTTGGATGCCCGCGAAAGCTCCACCACCATTGAAGCCTTCGGTGGTGAGGGCGACGACCTGCTGCTAGGCGGGTCTGCAGACGATACCTTCTTTGCTGGAGCCGGTGATGACATCGTCGTGGGTCAGCGCGGGAGTGACACCGCCTACCTGGAGGACGGCGATGACCGTTTCATCTGGAATAACGGCGAT
>JBCCAQ010000123.1:0-14632 GCA_039814735.1 Cyanobacteria bacterium P01_A01_bin.15 | reverse complement strand
TCATAATGCCTATCAGATCCGAGGCGGGGAAGACGTCTCAACAGCAGCGGAACAAACCCTACTGCGGGACCATGGCCACACCGTTGATGTCTATGAAGAAAACAACGACAGCATTAAAGACATGGGGGCGGTGCAGCTAGCGGCGCGCACCCTGTGGTCAAAAGAATCCTATGGAACCGTCCGAGCCAAGCTGCGGGCCCACCGCTACGATATTGTCCATGTCCAGAACTTTTTTCCGCTAATCTCTCCGTCGGTTTACTACGCCGCCAGGGCAGAAAACGTGCCCGTGGTTCAGACCCTGCGAAACTACCGGCTAATCTGTCCCAACGCCCTGTTTTTTCGGGACGGCAATGTGTGTGAAGACTGTATGGGAAAGGCGATTCCCTACCCCGGTATCGTCCACGGCTGCTACCGCGAAGACCGCAAAGCCAGCGCGGCGGTCGCCTCCATGGTGACCAGCCATCGCCTGATTAGAACCTGGCCCAAAATGGTGGATCAATACATCACCCTAACCCAGTTTGCCCGCAACAAAATGATCGAGGGGGGACTGCCCGCTGACAAGATTGTGGTCAAACCCAACTTTGTTGCCCCAGAGCCCAAGGTGGGCAGCGGCCAGGGCGGCTACGCGCTGTATGTGGGTCGGCTCTCGGTGGAAAAAGGGTTAGATACGCTGCTGGCGGCCTGGAAACAGCTAGAAAATCCGATCCCTTTAAAGATTGTTGGCGATGGACCGCTGTCCACCCTGGTAACTGAGGCGGCCGCCCAGCAGCCCTGTATTGAGTGGCTAGGGCGCAGACCCATGGCTGAGGTCCATCAGCTTATGGGGGAGGCCCAATGTCTAATATTTCCCTCTAAGTGGTACGAAACATTTGGTCGGGTGGCCGTGGAAGCCTTTGCCACAGGCACCCCGGTGATTGCGGCCAATATCGGTGCGATCGCAGAAATCGTCACCCCCGGCCACACCGGTCTGCACTTTACCCCCGGCGATCCGAGGGATTTGGCCCGGCAGGTAACCTGGCTGCTCACCCACTCCGAGCAGCAGGCGCTTATGGGTCGTCAGGCGCGCCGTGAGTTTGAGCAAAAGTATACGGCTGCGGCCAACTATGCCCAGCTGATGGCAGTTTACTTGAGGGTGCTGCCCGCCGCTAGCTTCCACCAAAATTCAGCTGCCCTAACGATGGTATGACCCAGACTAGACAGTTACCCCAATCCACCGCACCGCCAGGGTTTATTTCGGGCTCTAGCCTGATTTTGCTGTCCTTTGCGGCGGCATTTTTTCCAAGAATTGTTCAGGCGGTAGGGATCCCCGCCGTGATCAATTTTGCCCATTTTATTGTCCTGCCCGCTGCCTGCAGCCTGGTTATTTTAACCAGCCGACGCCAGGACCGGCGGCAGATGATAATTGTTAAATCTATTTTGCTGGGGCTACTGGTGCTGTTTGCGATCGCAACCGCCAGCGCCCTCCTCAACAACGCCGGGCTGATCAACGTTTTTCTAGGGTTGATGATTATCTCGGAGCCATTCATTTTGTTAGCGGCGCTTGTTGCCATTCCCTTTACCCCAGACGCCCTAACCCACCTTAAAAAGTGGGTTTTAGGGTTTGGCATGGGCCATCTCATCCTGGCCCTAGGGCAAAAAGTGGGCCTAGCCACGGGGCTGCTGGCCCACGAACGCATGACCATCGAAGACAACGTCCAAGGCGTCTTTTATCTTTCCTCCGGCGGTCACGTGGTCGGGGCCAGTGCCTCCCTGGCATTTGGTCTCTACTACTATTTCAGCGCCAGGGCGGTACCCCTGTGGATACGATGCTCCGTTCTTTTTGCTGTCATCGCCCAGATCCTATTTGCCGATGCCAAACAGGTTATCCTGGTCGCGCTGGTCTCCTGGGTACTGTTGATTTTGAGCAAAATAACAGATCTCAAGGTAGCTTTTCAGTACATTATTGCCGCTGTTTTAGTCGGCTATGCCTTTTACTGGTGTATCTACAATGTCGAGGTTTTTAGCCCCTACCAAACCTGGATTCGTCCCCACATCTATGGCCCCGATGGGGATGCCACCTTACTCAAAACAGGACCGCTCCGCATTATCCCCTCTTTTTATACCTCGATCTTAAACTGGCCCCTGGGTCTAGGGCCTGGCCACACCATCGGTCGCATCGGCGGCTGGATGATCAAAGACTATTGGAACATCGTTGGGCCTCTTGGGGCAACCATTCACCCCGCCAGTGAAGCCGTCTGGGAAACCTGGCACGGGCACTACCTGGATTCTAGTTTTTTCGCCCCCCTGTGGGGATGGGCCGGTATCTGGGGCGACCTGGGTTTTTTAGGATTAGCCAGCTATATTTCCCTCTGGTTTATTACCTGGACCCATGTATGTAAAGACGACCTATCGCGTTTTTTAGTATTCAATATTTTAGTCAACGGCTTTATCTTTACCCTCATGGAGGAGCCCGGTTTTACATTGACCAGTATTATGCTGATCGGCCTGCGCTGGCACGAATTGCGGATTAAAGGACACCTGTAGGTCTATATTCGAATAACACGCCAAAGACTCTATTTATCAGGTCTTTGGCTATATAAAAACAAAATTCCAAGATCTCAACACCTGTCCGGATCACGGCATCAGCGTGCAGAGAGTTTGAGTATATATAGAATTTGCCGCTCGCTCGGCTATTAAAAATGGTATCTAAGCCCACAGAACCAAATTGGACATTTAATAATCACCCCGCCATCCAACTGTTGCTATGTTGTCTGTCCCCAACGGTTGATAGTCAAACGGTTGAACAAATAAAGACCCTAGGGCAGGCTGACATTGACTGGGTGGCCCTAGTTGAGCTGGCCAAAAAACATAAGGTCGGACTGCTGTTTTACCACGGACTCAGCAGGATCGGCACCGCTCCCATACCAGAGGCCATACAAGCGCATCTTCGCCACTACAGTCAAACAATGACCGTACGCAATTTGCAGGTGACCTCTGAGCTTACCCGGCTGTTGTCGTTAATGGCCGCCAGCGACATTGATACCCTACCCTACAAAGGTCCTATTCTGGCCCAGACCCTTTATAAAACCCTGAGCCTTCGGGTGTATAGCGATCTCGACATTGTTGTGCAGCCGCAGGATATGTACGCTGTCGAAGCACTGCTGATAGCAGAAGGCTACCGCCCCTACCACGGCAAAAAAAACCGGGCAGAATTAGCGGCTCACATGAGGTCGCCCGCCGAGCATACCTACGACTTTTATCACGATGGTAAACGGATCCTCATCGAGGTTCACTGGAGATTTTGGCCAACCACCTTCTCAGCGGTTAACCCCAGGGAAATCTGGCATCGACGCCAAACAGCCACATTGGCCGGTACCCCTGTCTCTAACCTCACCCTAGAAGACTATCTGATTATTCTATGTATGCACGGTTCAAGACACCTTTGGCAACGGCTATCTTGGCAGTGTGATATTGCCATGCTGCTGCACAACTACCCTGACCTCAACTGGCAACAGGTCATCACCCAGGCCAGCCAATGGGGGGTACAGCGCATGGTATTCCTGGGGCTATACCTGGCCCACACCTGGTTAAAGGCACCTCTACCCGAGACTATCCTGCGGCAGCTAGCGGCTGATTCGGCCCTGCCAGCGCTGGCGGCCCAGGTCGATTACAAAACCTTCCAACAGGGCAGTTCTCCCAAAACCTTTATGGCAACAACCCACTATCAGCTGCAGGTCAGGGAACGCTGGCAAGACAAGGCCGCCTATGCCAGCGGGTTTGGACAGTGGCTGCTTAAAGGATGTCCGTAACAGCTTCTTAACTCCTAAAAACACAGCCTACTCCCCATCAAAAGTCCCTTACTTGTCGACAAAATCGCGACAAGTAAGGGACTTGCTGGTAAATAAGGTACCCGCCAATAGCCCCTTTCCCCTTTCCCTTTAACCCTTGCCCACTCTACTAAAGGGATTTTTTTGGCAGATCCCTAACCTCTTTTCGGTTTAGCAAGGATATCATCCATAGCCGCCCAGGCCAGACTGGCTGACAGCTAGGCAGCAAGAACATAATTTTGAGCCTGGGTATTAAACAGATGGGCATATTTTCCCTGTTGGGCCATAAGCTGATCGTGGGTGCCCTGCTCAATAATGCGACCATCATCCATGACATAAATGCGATCGGCCATCCGCACCGTGGATAGACGATGGGTAATCAAAATTGCCGCCTGGTCTTGAATTAGCTCACGAAATGACTTGAAGACCTCATATTCAGCTTTGGGATCCATGGCACTGGTGGGCTCATCTAGGACAATCACCTGGGAATCCCGCAAAAAAGCCCGCGCTAGGGCTACTTTTTGCCATTGGCCAATGCTCAGCTCTTCCCCACCCCCAAACAGCTTACCTAGCATGGTGTCGTACCCCTGGGGCAGACGGGTGATGACATCGTGGGCCCCGGCCTGTTTAGCGGCTGAAACCACCGCATCGTCTGACGGAGACAGGCTGATATTACCTAACCAAATATTCTCCTGGGCGGAAAGATGATATTTGGCATAGTCCTGAAAAATAACGCTGATCTGCCGTCTGAGGTCAACGATATCCAAATCTCGCAGATCGGTGCCATCGACCGTAATATTTCCCTGGTTCGGGTCATAGAGACGACACAACAGTTTAATTAGGGTTGTCTTACCCGAACCATTCTCGCCCACTAGGGCGATGGTTTCACCGGGTTTGACCGTCAGGGAAATATCGGTCAGCGCCTGCCGTGAGGTATCCGCATAGCTAAAACTCACCCGATCAAATACAATCCCCTGGTATAGCGGTACTGGCACAATTTTGGGTGTTGCAGGACTAATGATTTCGGGGGTAAGGTCTAAAAATTCGTAGAGATTAGCCAGAAACAGGTTGTCTTCATATAGCCCCGACAGGCTGGATGTGAGTGCTTTAAGGGAACTCTGTCCCCGCTGCAGGGCCTGGTGATAAAGCACCAAATCGCCGAGTTTGAGAGAGCCGTAGAGGGTTTGATATAAAATTAAACCGTAAACAGAACCGACTAAAATCCCCGCCACCACCTGAGCCATAAAAAAGGCCAAACTCCGTTTAGTAATCAAACGAAGCTTGGCCTGATAGAGTTTTGTCCTCAGCCGATCAAATCGCTGACTAAACAGCTCACCCAAGCCAAACAGACGAATCTCCTTGGCAAACATCTCGCCAATCATTAGCCAGGAAAAATACACTGACTTGCGATCCACAGGGGTCCAGGTTCGCTGCCACTGATAGAGCTGACGAGTGTAGCGTAACCGCACAGCGATGGTCGGTATGGCCGCCATCAACAGGACTACAGCAATCCCCCAGTGGAGCGTTAGCAACAGTCCCACCATGGCTACCAGTGAGATGCTATTTTGTCCTACCTGGGCCAACCGCGTCAAAATTTGGTTAGGGCGGGTGGTCGCCTCCTGCTGGGCTCTCTGGAGGGTGTCATGGTAGCGGGGCGTTTCATAGTAGGCCAGGTCGATGGAAATCGACTTAGCATGGAGAATGCTGCGCATATGGTCGCTCACCCGCTGAGTTTGCGCCGTGTTGACCAGTTCAGAAAACGCTTTGCACAATAGCGCCACCAGGGACACGCCCACCACGGCCCCCAGCAGGGGAGCAATTTGCTCTAGTACCCGCTGGGGGCTATCTGTAGCGACCCTACCCGTTAGGGCGTCCACCAGCAGCTTCACAATATAGATAGACGCCAGCGGCAGAAACCCCTCTAAGGTGACTAGCAACAGCCTGAGCACTGTCCACCTGGGGCTGCTCTGCCACACCAGTCTCAGGGCGGGGATCAGCCGCTGGGTATTTTGAAAAAAAGATCGGAGTTTTTTACCAGCTCTCATTACGAACCAATCAGTGAAACAAGGGAAAGATGGCTGGTTACCTGGTGGACCAATTCTGGCAGCAGGGCTAGATCGCGGGGTCGGCTCAGGCGATAAACCGGGCACTCCCTGGCCAGGCTGACGCATTGTAAAAAATGCTGTGAGTCGGGTTTATGAAACAACGTGGACGGGCGCGAATGCCGAGATAGTTCCACAACGGCATCCTGATGGGCTAAACGCTCAATCCTAAAGTCTGAATCCGTGGCCAGGACGTAAATATGTCTGACCGTCAGGGGCCTTTGGACAAATCTTGAATTTAGGCGATAGCCTCTTTTTTCAGACGCCGCATATAGCGGAGCTAATGACTCAAAATCATGGTTGAGGGCAATCGCAATTTCCCGGCTCAGCTTAATTTGTGGAAAGCCGGGGATGAGTATGGGAGATGTTTGATCCAAAATAATCGGGGCAACATCATCGGTCATCACACCGTAGTTAGCCGCTTGAAAAGCAGCGGCAGCGGAGGATTTTCCTTCTCCAGACTCGCCCAAAAATGCAACCGCTTCCCCATTGATGTCGACAGCACTGGCATGGAGGACAAGCAGTCCCCGCTGGTATAGCAATATTCCCATGACGGTCCCCACCAGATAGAACCGCAGTAATGATTCGGTCACACCCGGTGCGGGGATAACCGTAACCTCAGCCCCAGCGGTAACTAAAAATATCCCAGCCTGTTTTATATAAAACAGCGCGTCTTTACGGGTCAGCTTAAGATAACCAAATTTCTCTATTACCTGCTCAGGCAAATAATCTGTTAAAGCATATTCATTTTTTAGGGTGATGGCGACTTCGCGATCGCAGCCAAAATCTGCCTCGGGAAATTCCGGAATAGCGAGATCAGACTGAATTCTGAGGCCATAGGCAAAATATGAAAACACGTTTTCCTTACCTCGTTACGGATTATTATTCATATCTGCAAAAATAGTCTCTAGTGATCCCAGGGACCGCAGTCTTCTCAGGGAGAAAACATTGGTCCCCGGTAGGTAAGCCCAGGCAAAAGCCCAATCAGCTGAGCATCTCCCTAGGGAAGTCCAGCCAGTGAGCTACAACCCTCGCTCTAAATAGAACCAACAGGGCCGATAGGAACACCATCAGGAGGGGTAAGACCAGGAATATCCAAGATCACCCCGTCGCCAAAACCAACGGTTTTAGTTACCTGAGTTAGCGCTTCGACCGCGCCATGGGCTTGCAGGTTAGGAGTCGTCCAAGTTTTCTTCATTGTGAAATTTCCTCGTGAGTAAAAAACAACTTTAGCTAGGCTAAAGGCACTTATAGTCATATAGGTGCATCAATAATTAATGAATATATAGGGCCAAACATCAGCTTTCTGAACATGCGCTTAAACGCATAGAAAGGCTATTTGGATTAGAAATGGGTCAAATAAAGTAGCTAGGGAATTAATCAAACGATGGCGGGGCGTAGGCTCCCTCAACACATCAGGCAACGGCGATATCACCCTGCCGATTTAGCCATTTAGATAGGGTCGCCGCAGACAGCAAAAGCATGGCATTCTCTCCCTTAGAGCTGTGGCCTAGGACGTAGCCATCATAGGCAGATTGTAAGGTTTTGCTGTTGACATAGGGTTGGATAGATTCGACATTGAGCATCATCATCTCCAATGTTTCTTTTTCAAGGTCTAAAAACCGTCGAAGAAAGTTTGCCCCCAAGCGTCCTTTACCAGGACGCCACTGCACCTGCGATGGCAACACATCTGTCATCGAGAATCTCAAGATACTGCGTGACCAACCCTGGTAAAATTTCTGGCTAGACGGCAGGGCCAGACAGAATTCCATCAGTCGGCGATCAAAAAATGGGTAGCGTGCTTCTAGGGAAAACCGGGCAGCGACCTTATCTGTAATTTCCATCACATTGGGATAGAGCGATGCGCTCAGGGTGAGCCAATGCTGTTTTCTAGGGTCAATTTGACCCATATGATGATTTGTCATTGTGTACATATAGTCTGCTAACCCAAGCTGTCGGGCCAGCGTAGTATTGACCAAAGGAGTATCCAGCTGGTGATAGTTGGCTAGGTGGCAAAGTCTCTGCCAAAGACAGCTCAAAGGATCTAAAAACAACGGCTGCAGCATCTGTTGATGCAAAATTGACTTACGTGAAATACGGTGATTTTTGGCCGCCGCTGTGACTAGCTTAGCCAGGGTATACCACTGTCCGGTATAGGCCAGCTCGGTTAGGTATGACCAGCCATGGGAGATCGTAGAGTCACCATCAATGCCATCTAAAAAGACTCGCACACCCTGCTGCTGCGCACACCGATGCAGACCCTGATGCATATAGAGATTAGGTGCACAGATGGGTTCATCATCCTGCCACAGGAGATCGATAAAAGGGTTAAGCCGATCGGCTCGGACATCGTGGGTCTCAAATCCATCTAGCTGCTTCACCGCATCCATATAGTGACGCTCATCAATCCACCGCCGCTCTTCCACAGAAAGACTGGGAAAAATGGCTGAGAACGTATGTAATGAGCACTCAGACGATGCTGTCAGCTGCCGGGCCGTACAGGCAATAGACGAAGAATCCAATCCGCCACTCAAGGTTGAGCCAACGGGAAAGGCACTCCGCAAACGACATCTCACAGCTTCATTAAAGACATCTAAAAATGCCTCTACATAGTCACTTTCTGAACTCAGCCGGATCTCCTGATGGGGATCCAAAGCCCAATAACGCTCTGTTTTAGGCGAATGGGTATCGCCTATGTGTAAGCAATGGGCTGCCTGCAGTTTCAGCACGTCTCGGTAAAAGGTATTAACAGGATCGTCTGCAAACAGGGCCAGATGAGAAGCCACCTTGAGTTCATTTAGTCGCCGTGGCACACCCGGTACGTGCAGCAGTGCCTTAATTTCGGAGGCAAAACAAAACAGCTGGTTTGAACAATAGTAGTAGAAGGGTTTGATCCCCATGGGATCCCTGGCACAAAAGAGTTTTTGCTGCCGGTTATCCCAAATGGCAAAGGCAAAATCCCCCATCAGCCGATCTGGACACTGATCTCCCCACCGTTCATAGGCCGCCAATATCAGCTGGCTATCGGCAATCTGAGCAGCAGGACAGTCTTTTATACCTAGAACTTCAATCAGTTCTTGGCGGTTGTCAATACGGGCATCGGCTGTAATCGTTAACTCTCCCCTATGCAGGGGAAGCTGCTCACCGATGGACTCTGGAGTTGTCCACAGCATGCAATGCCCCAAGCCGATAGCCCCATCACACCAAATCTTGGCACCATCGGGACCACGGTGGGCTAACACATCGACCATCCGAGAGATGTCGTGGGATTCAACCGGTCGCCGATCAAGGTAATACAGCCCGACAATAGCACTCATATCTTTACTCCCGTCGCTGAAAGCGGTTTAAATCGGCTGAGATCGTTTAAGTCACCCATGATGACTCGATCCTCATACTCAACCCAGGCATGGGCCTCAAGCGTTTGAGCCGCATCCATGGCAACTCCAATGTGGACTTGGTGAGGGTGTCCATATCGACTCAGCAACAGCTGAGCAGTCAGGGCCTTTACCAGGCACTTGGCCCCGCGTGGTGCAAAACCACTGGTCGCCGCTATTGCCCACACAATTGCCCCCACAGAAATAGGGTGGGGGGAGGTCCGAGTCTTCCACTTCGCTGAAAGTGTTGTCAGCTGCTGCCTAACAACCTTAAACGGCAACAGCCATAGGGCCAGACGGATGCCATTCAAGCTCAAGTAGGCATAGAGCAGCACCCGACGCTGCCGCCAGAAAAGCTTCAACAGCTTTTTTAGCCTACGGAGCCGTTTCATGCTGAACCTCAATCAAGCAAGCCTGTTTGAGCTCCAATAAAAGGGTTTGCAACTCTTGTTTACAGACATCTGGCTGGACATCATACTCTTCAACCAAAATGCCGTGGAGTTTTTCAAAACTACAGGGCTGCTGGATAAGTTCCCAGATACGAGCCCCAACCTCATTGAGGCCATAATACATACCCGACGTCAAATTTAAGATAACAGCTTCACCGTTTAGCTCAGATGAGATCTGTTCTGGCATAGGTGAAATAACAGACTGGGGGGCGATCTCTAATACTTTGGTCACCATAGACATTCCAAATGACTGCAGCCTCAGAGGCTTAACTAAATCTTGGTGATGCCACCTTAATGATGTCTATACTGCGTAATTGTGATCGACTACAACACATTAAACACGACGCTTAAAAGAACAGGTTAGGTGAGTGTGCCTGGTAAAAATGTGTCATCTAGTCATCCGGTTATATAGGATAAAAATCAATCGTTGAAATAATGGGAACACATAATGAGAAGACTATTGACCAGAGGCTAATGCATAATCGGGCAAACCGTTACCGGTCTGGCCGCACCGTGTCTTAGTAAGCTCCCTGCTTATTAAACACGACCATGATGGTCTTGAGAATCAAAGAGAGGTCATAAAAGATAGACCATTTTCTTTGATAGTTGAGGTCCATCTGCACAATTTTGTCAAAGTCCTCTACATTGGACCGTCCATACACCTGCCATTCTCCAGTCATTCCGGGTTTAACGTTTAAGCGCTGGAGATGATAAGCAGAGTATTTTTCTACCTCATCTAACGTTGGTGGGCGAGTCCCCACCAGGCTCATTTCACCTTTGAGCACATTTAGAAACTGGGGGAATTCATCGAGACTTGTTTTCCGAAGAAATTGTCCTACTCGAGTAATTCTAGGATCGTTTCTATTTTTAAAAATGTGTCCTGCGGCTTCATTCTCTACTAGGTGCTTTAGCCTCTCAGCATTGGTCACCATTGAACGAAATTTCAAGATTCTAAAAGATCTTGTCCGTAAACCACAGCGTCGCTGGGTGTAAAAAATGGGTCCACGAGTATCACATTTGATTGCTACCACTATGGGTAAAAGCAAAACCGTAGTGACCGAAAGACCCAACAGTGCGCCAACAATATCTATAAATCGTTTGCGCTTACTGCGAACAGAGCGATGTACGGACGAGAGTTCCCGTAGAACAGGAGAGTATGAAGAGAGTCGCATAACGCAAAATGCATACTTAAGAGCAAGAGCAAATGAATGTATTCTTTCAAAACTAACTGACCTCTGTTTTATTTAAAGCGTTTAACCAAAACAGAAGCCTGCACTGCACTTAATAAGCGAATAACTTGCGAGCTTTATCTCATATTCAATTTGTTCCATGATTCCTAAGAATCAGCTGCTATCTGGATAAAAAGGGGCGTTTTATAAAAGCTTTATCTACTTTATCAAGCGCTTATAGTCCTTGTTTCTTTTGTTACCCTGGCCACAGGCAAACGGTATACAAAGGTAGAAAAGAGACATCATTTCTCAATAGCGAATGCCCCACCCATCAGATATATCGCTGTTTTATTTCGGCTGGGACGGTATAGGGGAGTATGGGACAAAAATTGAACTGGACACACCGCTTTTTTTTTGTTGTCTGCACTAGGTACAGTGACGCTAACTGTGGTTGTATTATCTTTTTACCTGTAGCTGGTTTTTATAAATAATCCGGATGCCTGATAAAACTCCTGTAGAGTTTTTTTGGACAAGCCAAGTTGTTTCTATACTTGCTGTATGACATCTCTTTGCAAAGTTGCCAACCCCAGCCAACCTCTACATCGGTTGGTGGCTGATTGTGTCGGGGATCCTGTTCTCCATCAGCGCCAAGAGAATAGCCAAGAATTTTATACTGAAAACGATCCAGCCTATTGGACCAGCGACCTATCGGTCTCGGGATCGTCGTCGCTGTGGTGGTACCATTCTGCCTTGGCCGTCGGGGCAACGGTGGTCTGCTCGGCAGGTGCCATCATGCAGTATACGGAGGCGGGGCTTTGGTCACAGCGGGAGACTGTCACTCCTAACCCAGCCCATACAAAACAGTCGGATCAAACTGAGGCCGCCAGCCAGGTATCAACTCCCCCCGTTGTCAATCCACAGGAGCGGCCGGTCTTTAGCTCAAGTACGGCGAGCAACACCTGTAAGGACGGCACCTGTAAGGGTATTGCTTTTATTGAGCAACGCCTCCCTGAGATTCAGGGACAAATCCGTGAGCTTAGGTCTGAAATGCAGCAGTTTCAGACACGGCATACGGCCCAAAATCTGCAAACCCACCGTTCAATTTTGGTATACCGAAGTACTGATGTTGCCCGTAAACAGGCTGAGCTGGCGGTGCGATCGCAACAGCTTGATCAGCAGCTCTCCAGCCTCACCTCGGCCTTAGCCTTACAGCCAGCCGAAGTCAGCCAGATTGCCAACTTACTCCAGGCAGACACCGCCTATCAGGGGTTGCTCCAACAGCTCCACGCATTAGAAAGCGACATTGCCACCGAATATAGCAACCCCGACCTCAACAGCGAACGGTTTAACACCCTTTACACAGCGTACTCCCAGACAGCAAACGAGCTGCGACAGATAGCCCAAGCCGTACTGGCAGACTATGTAACTGCGGTCAGCCTGGAGTCCCCCGATCCGCTTTGGCAAGAAGACAGCTACCACGCCCTGCTCCAGGAGCTGATGGACCTATCCCATCTGCGCCAAATGCTAGCCGTCGAGGAAAATACCCTCGCCCAAATGGATAGCCACCTGACCGAGCGGCGAACAGAGCTGGCTAGCCTGTTAAAACAGTATGCGGTGATGCAGCGTCAGCTTGAGGGCCAAAACCAAGTTTTGCAGCAGTACATTGCCAAACGTGAGGCCCTACAAGATAAACTCACCTAGACGAGCAAATTAGAACACCGGAGGCCGCCAGACACTGGACCGCTAGCGGCCCAGCATCCGCACCCCCACCAAGATCAGCGAAACCGCAAATATTCGCCGCAAAAGCAGCTCCGGGAGATCCACCGCAAACCGGGCCCCGACCAGCCCCCCAAAAACAAAACCCAAACAGATCAAGGTGGCGGCTTTAACATCCACATGCCCCTGCTGAAAATATGTCCAAGCCCCCAGCAAACCAATGGGAGGCACCAGCAACGCCAGGGTAGTACCCTGGGCGTTGTGCTGGGAAAATCCAAATATATAAATGAGCGCAGGTGTAATCAGCACACCTCCCCCAATCCCGATCAGACCGCTAAGGGTACCTACCCCCAGGCCTAATCCTAAATATAGCAACAGGTCAACCCCCACCAATTCCTCCTAGTTTGTAGACCAGCCGCTGACAAATTTTGGCTGAAACCGTACCAATCCCGCACCAATTCCAATCAACAGCCAGTATCAGAATAAGCACAATAGCAAAGACTTTGCCGTATTTGAAGGTACGAAAAGCTTATGGCACCACCCACGCCCCACCCATGCCGACCCTAATCGCTCGCGGTATCAGCGTGACCCAGACGTTCTATAGGCATCCAAAATAGACGGGCGAACCCCCAGCCGTCGCACCACCAAACCATAAAGCCGAATATTCCACATGGCCATGGAGAATGCAGTGGCGAGGGCCGCCCCCGCAATCCCTAAAAAATGAATACCCATAAAATTCAAACTAACGTTGACCAGGGCGCTGGTGGCCATGACCACCAGCGTCTCGTTTTGATGCCCGGTCATAATCATTAAATATCCCACCGATCCGGCTCCCACATTCACCAGCTGACCCAAAATCAAAATGATCAGCGTGCCTTTGGCGGCGACAAACCCAGGGCCAAATAGCTGGAGGATCGGTTCAGCCAGCACAGCTAGTCCGATACCGGTTGCAAGAGCCGGATAAAACATCCAGCGAGCAGCGATGGAGACTAGCTGTTGCAGACCCTGGCGGTCGCCCTGGGCATAGAGGGCAGCAATTAAGGGAGCCGCGATCGCATTGACGGCCATTAAAATAAAGGGCACCCAGGCCGAGGTCTTGAGGGCCGCGCCATAGAGACCCACCTGTTTGGCACCTAAAGCAGCCCCAATCATCAGCGTATCCGTTTGACTAAGAACCAGGTGAGAGCCGCTAAACAACAGCAGCGGTAGGGCCGCTTTCCACCACCGAGCTAGCTCATAGGCGGGACGAGCCTGGCGAATCTTGACATCTAGGGTTTGCTGAAATATTAGCCACTGCAGCGCCAGGGCTAACAGCGCAGAGAGCAAAGAAAGCGCGATCGCAACCGTACTCGTCAGCTGCCGATGCATCTGCCAGACAGTCGCCATCCCCACCAGCGCCAGGGGCTGCATAATCAGCGACGGGGCATAGGCCAGCACCAGCTGTTGAAAGGCTCGAATGATCTCCCGCTGCAGACCCAATAACGCCAGCACTGGGATCGCCCAAATTCCAACCAACAGCGGTCTGGCATAGTTTCCCAATGTCTGGGCTGTGGCCCAGACAATCACCGTACTACAGCCGCTGGCCACCAGACCAATCACCAGGGTTTGTCGCCAGCTGCCCAAAATTATCCCCCACAGGTGTGGCCAGTCCTCCTGGATCTGATAGGCCGAGACAAATCGCAGCACCGCCGCCGGTAGCCCCAACCCGGCCATAAACGCCCCCACTAGGCCCACCGTTGTTACATAGTCGTAGATACCGTACTCCGTGGACCCCATCCAGCGCGCCAGCCAGACCTGGGAGGCGTATATTCCCCCCGCACTGACAATGTGTATGACTAAGGCCGTCCCGGTTCCCCGCGCCAACCTGGCAAATAGGCTATGCCGCAAGGTCTACCTCACCCCAGACTACGGAGCTTTTCCAACAGCAGTGGATTACGTGCCAGCTGCTGCACCAGACTGGCCGCCCCCGCCTGGTTTAAATGGCTCGGATCAGCAAAGAAGGCATCCTGGTTGACC
>JBCCAQ010000145.1:0-13435 GCA_039814735.1 Cyanobacteria bacterium P01_A01_bin.15 | reverse complement strand
GCCGCCATAGACCAGGGTTTCAGCGGCCTCTGTCACCGATGCGATCGCGTTGACTTTGCCATTGAGGGTACTACGCACCTGGCCCTCAGCGGGGTAGGGGGAATGGCCTTTCTCTTTGGTGAGATGATTAAGTACCAGGCTGAGGACCAGGTGCGTAGTACCCTCAATGGCAAAGTCAACGCGATCGCATCGGTGACAGAGGCCGCTGAAACCCTGGTCTATGGTTTGGGCGTTAGTGCCACCACCCTGCATGAACGCCAGGCCCAGTATGCCGACACCTACCGGGAGCTGACCCTGCAGTTTTTTGAAAAACGTCCGGAGTTTGTTGTGGGTCTGGGTCTGGGTCAGCGAGAAAATGGTCTGATCGTCGATCAGTCGTGGCTATTTCCCTACTATTGGGTAGAGTCGTCTAAAGTAGCCCCCTCCACCAGCCAAGCCCCCATACTCTACGAGGACTTTGCCGATGATGTGGGCGAATTTTATCCTGACAGTGAGCGCTACAAAACGTATTTTGTTCCCCAGAGCAATCGTTGGACAGAGCCCTACGAAAAAGGGAACAACCAGCTGCTGACCTACTATTTTCCCCTGTTTGCCAGTGACGGCCGCTGGTTGGGGACCACCCTGGTGGATATTGACGGTCAGTATTTAAGCGAGCTGCTCAACGATCCTGTCTTTCGCGGAATGGGAAATTTTAGGCTAGTAACTCGCTCAGGAACTATTGTTGCTGACCCGGCAAATCCTGAAAACAATCTGAAAACCTATCAAGATATTGCTGATTTAAAGGATCTCTGGCCAGATGTGGACCGCGAGGATACGGGCTTTTTAGAAGGAGAGACCGGCTATTGGGCCTATGCAACGGTACCGGGACAAGACTGGCTCGTGTTTGGTTTTGTGCCCTATGGAGCCGTGTTTGGTCGGATTGCCCAGATTACCCTAGCGGCAACGGTGCTGATGGTAACGCTATTGTCAGTCGCTATTTTTCTAGCTGTTCGCCGCCTCAATCGTCGCCTCAGACCGGTGCTCAACCAGTGTAATCAAATCGCCCAGACCGACAGTACTCTCCTGGCCCAATGGGGGCAGCAGGATGAACTCAATCAGCTGACCCTGGCTTTTTTCAATATGCTGGAGCAGCTCAATCTAAACGAGGAGACCATTCGCCGCCACGAGCAAAAAATCGAGAAAGAGACCACCCACGCCGGTCAGCTCTCCGATCGGCTCACAGAGTTTACGGAGCTGCTGGCCCAGCAGGCAAGTCAGCAAAAGTCTCTGGTTCATCGGGTGCAGCAGTTAGTGGCTGAAATCGCCAACGGGTCCCAATCGGTGGATATTCAGCTAGATGCCTTAAACACCATGGGACGTGCCCTCACGGGAGAGTTAAGACGTGTACCCACCCACTCAGAGGAGACCCTAAGAGCCATGGAGCAGCAGATCCAGGTGCTTGTAAACGCCCTAGGGACCGACCCTCAGCCCACCGGCCAGCTGGGAGAGCTGGCTAGCCAGCTGGCCAAAAATATGGTCGTGCTAAAAGCCCACCACCAGCGACGTCCTTCCGTCGATAGCCTCCAGCAGCAGACGGGAAGTATCGCCCAGGCCGGGCAGGCGGCCTCAGCCGAGGCGCGGTCTATTGTGGAGGCGATACAGTCCACCGCCCAGATCCTGACAAAAATTGAGCAGATTTCCGCCACCCTGGCGCAGCGGGCCAAGTCAGTTTTGCTCGAAGGCTAACGCATTGAGTCGGAGTGGGCACCCCGGCGACCGCTCCGATCGTGCTGGTCCTGACGCATCTTCGCCTATGATTTAAATGGGTAAACGTATAGGAGCAGGCACAAATGACTAGGTGGCAGCGATTTAGCCTCAAGCTGGCAGGCATTGCGATCGCACTGATCCTATTATTTATGCCTGGGGTTGCGATCGCAGAGCCCGGTGTCATCAATTACACCCTGACGGATCTGACCGGGCGTAACTTTGAAGATGCCGACCTGGCCGGTACTTCCCTCGCCGCCGCTGAGATTCGCGACGCCAACTTTCGCGGGGCCAACCTCAGTGCCACCATTCTGACCAAAGCCAAATTTATCCGCACCGATCTAACCGGTGCCGATCTGTCAGAAACCTTTGCCGACCGGGTGGAGTTCACCGGTTCCGATCTGACCAACGCCATTCTCACCGATGCCCTAATGACGAGCAGCACCTTTGCCGATGCTGAGATTACCGGGGCAGATTTTTCCTACGCCATCCTCGATCGTTTCCAGGTGAAGTACATGTGTGAGCGGGCCGATGGCACCAACCCTATCACCGGTGTCTCCACCCGCGAAAGCCTGGGCTGCGACGACTAGCCGACTCCACGATATTGGAGCGATCACAGGTATCTGCGCAATAAAAAGACCCGCCCCTTCACGCAAAGGTAGCGAGTCTGTGATAGCGAACATGTCAACGAAATGCGCTTGTAGTACATCGTAGTACCCATTCGTATCTGGGTCTACTAGTCAAAGGTCTAACTTTGCCATGCCATCAGTTCCAAGTCGTCCTGGTGTAGCGGCGAGTCCCCTTCAGCAACCGGTTAGCGTAGCCACGTAGCTACGGATTCCAGGGATTGCACACCATAGTCCGCGTAGTCTGACCAGATAAATTCTCCAGCCGGGTCAATATAGACGGTGGCTGTGCCAGCCCGCTGTCCCGCCATCAGATCAAACTTATAGTCGCCCACCATAACGGCCTTTTCAGGTGGGGCGTCCCAGGTTTTGAGCAGGGCTAAAACCCCATCGGGTTCCGGCTTAGGGACATGGCAGTCGCGGCTGAGGACCAGGTTTGGCTCAAAAAAATCCATCAGACCGCAGGCGGCCAGGGTCTCATGGGCAATGTCCTTGCCATTACGGGTGAGAATACCGATTTGTTTGCCCTGGTCAATTAGTAGCGCTAATAGGGCGTGGGCTCCGGGCTGGGGTGTGGCCTGTCGAGCCAGGTCTAGCTCGATGTCACGGAGCTGTCTATGTTTGGCGGCGGCCACGTCGGGGGGCAGCTGGTCCAGGGCCTCTAGGATGGGCATTTCTTTGGAAAGTTCCAGGGTTGCTCGGATGGCTTCAAAATCGTGAATACCTAAAGTTAGGGTGCCATCCATATCAAACACCCAGCAGGTGCGATTGGCCAAGTTCTCACTGCCAGTGAGGTTCATAGAGCTACCAGGTTAGTTGACGTGCCCAGTGTACCGCGAGCGACTATCAAGATTGGATGGAGCCTCCTCAATCGATGGGGAATGATTGAATAACGTTTGTAGCTTAGACCAGTCCTGAATTTTGCATGATTTCATCAGTAGTCCTATATGCGTAAAATGCACCTAAGCTCCTGGCAGTCCCATACGTCTCTGCTCCTGTTATTTGCTGTGACGGGTGCTCTCAGTGGCTGTACCCCCATTGGCGGTGACCAAGCGACACCGGATATTGGCTCTCGGCCCGCAGGCACCACTGCTACGGTAGTTACTCAAACAGCTGTGACGGTCTCGTCTCGTCTCCAGGTCCCAGTCTCAACAAACGCTCCTACAGAGACGGTTAGCTCAGCTCTTGATGAGACTGCACCAGGTCAAGCGGTAGGGTCAAAAGGCACATCTGCGACCGATCAGCCTGGGCGTAAAACTATACTTGCCACCTCTCAGGCTGATTCTGTTGAAATTGCTCAACAAAATCAAGACCCAACCCCTCTGCCTGAGATTATTACGGGGATGGAAGTTGGCATGCCCTATGCCGAGGCCCGTGCTCTGATTGATCCAAATATTTGGGCTGCTAGAACCTATCCTCCGCTCGACTACGTGAGCATGTCCGTACAAGCCATGCGGGATTTGGGCTACGAGGAGGTCAGGGACTGTGCTGGTTCGGGTCTTGGTTTGTGTCGGATGGAGTTTATTGAACGTGAGGGGCTGGTTTTGGTCATTGTGGTAACCACATCGGAAGCGGAGCCCATGGTGTGGACCTGGGATGTGGAGTAGATTGTTGCCCAACGGGAGTATCAGCGTCTAGGCTGTGTTTCTTGCTGGGGCAACGTGGCCATGGCAACGCCGTTGTTCAGGTATTCGGTGAGGACGGTGAGACAGTTTGCGATCGCATCCAAATGGGCGATCTCATACCCGTGGGTATTCTGGGTTGGAAAACTCAAACAGGCTCCCCGAGGCACATGGCCAAACTTCATGGCAATCGACGCATCGCTGCCAAATTGAGAGACCACTGCCTGCTGTAGGTTAATCCCAGCTCCAGAGGCCGCCGAGAGAATCTCTTGATTTAGCGACTCGTCATAGAGACCATAGCTATCTTGAGCAAACAGGACCGGTCTCGGACCGTCTGCAATGGGGTACTCCTTGGCCAGGGGACAAATCTCTAAGGCAATCAGCCGACTCAGGCGCTGACGCTGGCTAAAGTACAAAGCGCCAATGGCACCGACTTCTTCTTTGGCAGACGCCACCAGGTACACATCCACCGGCGGTGTTTTTACCAGCTCTGCTAGCCCCAACAGAATCGCCACCGAGGCTTTGTTATCCAGGGTATAGCTGGCAATGTAGTCCCCCAGGCGAAAAGGACGTTTGCGATGTTTGCCCACCACCATGCGGGTACCCGGGCGAATCCCCGCTTTTACCAGCTCCACCGTGGAGAGTTTTGTTTCAACCCAGGCGGTCTCCCAATGGACAGCCTTACCCTCCTGCTGCACTTTTTGAGGCGACTCATGGGACACATGGCGAGAGCCAAAGCTGAGAATCCCAGATATGGTTTCATTGTCGCCCAAAAGGTCCACCACACCTTCACCATAAACCCAGGGATAGGCTCCACCCAAGCGCCGCACCTGTAGACGTCCGGCAGATTCAATCCCTTTGACCAAACCACCAATCTCGTCTTTGTGGGCGGTGACGGCAATTGCCCCGTCGCTGGTGCTACCTGGAATTTTGACAACAATATTGTCGGCTTCATCCTGCCAATATTCAACATCGAGTTTGTCTAACCACTGCTGAATATAGCGATCTACTTCTCCTTCTACACCACTGGGAGAATGACAAAGGACTAACTCCTCTATGACAGTAAAAAATCGGTCTGCATCCCAGGTATCCATGGTCCCTATACCTCTGCCCGAGCGATCACCAGACTCTGCACTAAATTCTCCAGTTTCTCTTCAGAGCAGCACTCAACTAGAGCATCAAACACATCCAACAGCTTGGCCGCTTCGTCACCGTGCATCGGGCTCAGGCCCCACACATCCTGCACCCAGTCCCGGGGAGCCGTTTCTTCAAAAACCATCCGCTCCAACAGCTGTTTCGATTCCGCCTTTGATAGGGCCATGGTCTGTGCTCACAAATACAACAGTTCTATCGTGCCATGGCGCTATCAAAACGAGTGCGCCCAATCCGCGCTAAAATAGTTCAAGAATTTCGTACAAGGCAGTTAGCTATGATTGACCTCTACTATTGGACAACGCCCAACGGTCACAAAATCACGATTTTCCTCGAAGAAGCCAACGTGCCTTACAAGATTCATCCGATCAACATTGGCAAGGGTGAGCAGTTTCAACCCGAATTTCTCAAAATTGCCCCAAATAACCGGATTCCTGCCATCGTTGACCAGGAGCCCACCGGCGGCGGCGAACCCATTAGTCTGTTTGAGTCGGGGGCAATTTTGCAGTATCTAGCCGAGAAAACCGGGCAGTTTTTACCCATGGACCTGCGGGCTAGGACCGATGTCATGCAGTGGCTCTATTGGCAGATGGGCGGCCTTGGTCCCATGCTGGGGCAAAACCATCACTTTTCGGGCTACGCCCCTGAGAAAATTCCCTATGCCATCAACCGCTATGTCAAGGAAACGGCTCGGCTCTACGGTGTGCTCAATCAGCGCCTAGCCGATCGCGACTATGTGGCTGGAGACTATTCCATTGCAGATATGGCAATGTACCCCTGGATTGTGCCCCACGCAAAGCAGGGGCAGGATCTGAATGATTTTCCCCATCTCAAGCGCTGGTTTGAAACCCTGGCCGCTCGCCCTGCTGTGCAACAAGCCTACGACCAGGCTAAGACAGTTAATCCTACACCCAAGGCATTTTCTGACGAAGAGAAAAAGGTCCTCTTTAACTTAGATAAATAAGCAGCCTAGGACGCTCTGATACCCCGCAATCCGCATCCCATCAGAGCTTCCCGTGGACGTTATCAACCGATTCCATAGGTTAATGCCCTAAAACTTGCCACAATGGGGTGAGCCTAGTACTCACTTTTCCATCTGCAGCACCATGGGACACGAACGCCTGGGACAGCTTAAACCCTCGCAGTTGCGAGTACTGATTGCCGTTGCCGATGGCGGTAGCTTTAGCGAGGCCGCCCTGCAGCTACAGCTGTCGCAGTCGGCGGTCAGCTATGCCATTGCCACCCTAGAAGAGGACCTGGGGGTGGTGTTGTTTTCCCGTGGTCGCTATGGGGCAGTGCCTACCCCGGTCGGTCAGCAGATTGTTGAGCGCTCGCGCCATGTGCTCCACCTGATTGCGGATATTTACCAGCAGGCGAATCTGGCGAAGGGATTTGAAGGTGGGCAGTTGCGCATTGCTGCATTTCGCAGCGCCGCTACCCACATACTGCCGGAGGTGATTGCCCAGTACTGCCAGCGGTATCCTGCGATCGCAATTACCATCGCCGAATATGACGATCGCCCCGATGTAGAAGCCGATTTACGCAAAGGCAAGGCAGATGTGGGTATCACCTATTTGCCCCACGCCCCGGATCTAGAAACATCCGAGCTGATCCAGGATGAATTTGTGGTGCTGTTCCCCCCCGAGTCAGTGCTGCCCAACCCCCTGACCTGGGAGGCTCTCAATACCCACCCGCTAATTATGGCCCCCGATGGTGACAGCTGTGATGCCATGGTGATTCACCACGGTCGTCAGTACGGTGTAGAGCTAGAACCCACCTACCGGATCCGCTCCGACGCCACCATCGTCAACATGGTAGCTAAAGGTCTAGGTGCGGCCATTTCACCGCGCCTTGCGGCTGAACCTATTCCGGCTGGGGTACAGGTTTACAGTTTGCCAATGCCCTTCTACCGGACTATCTGTGTAGCCACCCTAGCCGATACCTTACTGCCACCGCCCGTATTTGCGTTTATGGAGATGTTAGAAGAGGCTCTAGCCCCTATGCCGCTGCCAGAGAACAGCTAAGAAAAATCTCCCCTACGATTTGCAAGAGAGATTATTGACAGGATATATAGAAGAAGTCGAAGGCATCAGTAACCGGCGATATCCAAACGGATAAAAAGCCTACCTGCTCACAGCAAATATCTTTAACTAGATGCCACTGCTGCTCTTCGCTCAACTTCACGATTTAGTGTTGTTTCCAAATTAACTTGTTTTATTGTTCTCTTCCAAGGATTTAAGGAGAATTTTATATTTCTGAAATATAGATCGGTTTTTTTAGTAAAAACTGATAGAAATACGAGCAGTGAGAGTCTTCAAAATAATATCTTTTTAATTCTCTCAGTACTAGTGCGGATAGGACAGATCCGCATATTCCACGAGCAGAGGGCCTGTTATGTAACTTGGCAAGCTTAGTTTGTTTTTAGAACGTCTGTACATCCAATGGTGGAGCCTAATAGATCTTGTTTCCTTAGGGGTTTTCAAAAGAAAAAACCCCCTAAGCATGCGACTCAGGAGATTTTATTGACAGGATATTTGGAGGCAGCCGATCTAAAGTAGCCAGCTTTACTCCAAGGGTTTAGTTTCATCTACTAATGTATCCAAATATGTTGATATTCAACATTATCCATAGGTAGAGTATTATCGCTTTGACTTTTTGGGCAACCTGAGCAGCTGTTTGATTTTTAGGGTGCAATTCGTGCTGGAGCGGTTGGCTTCCGGGCCTCTACGGAAGATGGTTATGCAACTAAATCTGTGACATCGGTATTTTTATTGAGTGGCCCAGTACGCAAACTGTCGAGAATAAGGCTGTCGCAATTTTGAATCTTGGTCGGGAACACTGGGAAAAATATTAGCCTTGTTAGGGATGTGCCTAAAAATTAACGTGTATTAAAAAAACTGTGGACTAACCCATTGGCAAACCATCTTCGCCGTGGGGGCTACCGATCGCATTGTAGGGCTGTTGTTCACCATGAAAACGTCTATTGATAATACTGCGCTGGTCAAAAAGTTTCTTCAAGGAGGAGAGTCTCTTCTTGCTAATCGAGAATTACGAGTAGAGCAGGCTCTAAATGAAACACAGCTACTGACTATCCAGGGAACGATACTGGCCAAGGGACGATTTACAGACCCCTTAGCCAATATTGTTATTCGTTTAGATTCTGACTATTGGGAGCTGATTCACCAGCTTGCCCTTGAAGCTAGCTTTATCCCCCTCACAATCAATCAAGACCGACTGGCTGGGGCCACATTTATTCAGCATAGCTACCACAGTGTGCCAGCAGGCTATCAAATCCATTGCCAAGAAGCGTCAGCCTTTTGGAAAAGATGGTGGCTCAACCATCGTAAGCTGCAGCTCATGGACATGCTGCTGCTACACAACAATCGCTGGTATCCAGTCAGCCAGATGCTGTGTGACACCGGTAGCATTTATGTTAAAACCTGGCGTGGAGAGCAGGTTCTGTACATAACAGATAGGGTAGTGTGGCTCGACCGCAACACCCAGGAAAAGCGAAAACAGATCGAGGTCAATCGGCACCAGGCTAGGGCTCAAGCCATGCCGATTAAGTATCCTTACCATTTTGATCAGCCCGATCGTTCCCACTGCACCGTGCCAGCCGATCTGGCTCAAGTTATCAAGGCCGGTAAGGACCGGCTACTGGTAAAGACGGCTGTGGGAATTGTCCTGATTGAAGGGCAAAATCTAACGTGTAAGCTTGCCCGTAAGCTTACTCAGGTGTCTTAACCTTGGCCTAATTGCCAATATCAATACGTCCTACAGAGGTATCTGGATAGTATGTGGCTAGAATCTCGTAGTAGCGGTATCCCTGTTGAGCTAGATCTAGCGCGCCGGTTTGACTCATGCCGTAGCCGCTATGGGCGTCGTTCACAATATCCTGGTTAGCTGCATACAGCGATTCAACCACGCCACCGTCGTAGCTGATAAATTCTCCAGCGGTGTTGTGTACGGCCTGGTGGGTGGAGCTGGCCTCGGTGGCAACCCCCTTATAGGCCTGATACCGCTGGGTGTCGTCCAAATCATAGGCCCGCCGCTGGTGACGTACGCTGTGGACAAGGGCATAGGAGCGAGCCGCAACCGCTTGAGCCTTAAGCGCTTCTAAAGACCAGCTTGCCGACATTTCAGCCCCGACTACGCTGTACAGATAGTCCTGAAGCAATACATAATTTACCGTCATCACCCCGCCATCTTGCCACAGCAGCAACAGCCGACCACGATACCAGCGATCGCCCACGGCTACATAGCCGTTATCAGGCTGTAGCCAGACGGCTGTGGGTACGGGTTGACCATTGACAAACAGGCCGCTGGCATTGGCACTGACCCGATATCCGATACCGGCGGGTAGGTTCTCTAGCAGCTGGCCGTCGGTGCTAATAATCGCCCCCCCTTGGGAGGTGGCGACGGTAACATCGGTCGCCCGCCTGGTTAGGGCGACTCGCATTTGCGTATGGCCATCAATGGTTGGGTTGTTGGATGGTTCGGGGGGGAGGGCACGGACAGCCACTTGAGAAGCAGGCCGACTGTCGGCGGCCAAACTGGTTGCCGGACTGGGAGGAGCTGGGCTAGCACTGGTCGGTTTGGCGGCGACCGGGCCGTCCACGAGGGTTTTTACGGTTTTGGTCATTAGCCACTGCCCCAGGGCAACCGCATCGGCTCGAATAAACGGCTCAATAGCCTTCGGGGTTGTAGCGCCTTTGTTGGCTGAGCGAACCGAACTGTCTGGGGTCTTGGGCTGTACTGGCTGTGCTTTATTCGGCTGAACGGCTGGGGCGGCTTTTTGGCCGCTCTGGGCTAGTCCAGGGGAGGGCAAATTTTCAGCCTGGGCTGCCTGACGCCCGATTCCCATCAGTAGGATCGTACCCATCGCTCCAGACAGCAGTAAACTAGCGACATTGGTGGGGCTAAAGGGCATATAGATGCTAATTAAATAATGATTAAACTAATGAATTTCAATTTAGCGGGTTCTGAATACCTATAAAACCAAACTCGGTGGTTATGGGCTGTGGCCACTGATTGCTTAAAAATGATGGTGTGTTTCTGTAATGCTCCTGATTGTGGGGTGACGTTATTTTATTTGGCTACCTCACCTAGCTAGCGCGTTGTTCTGTGCAGGTTTCCCCAACGGTAGAAAATATCTATCGTTAGTTTTTAGTCCCCTGTCGGCTAGCTGCTATGGGCAGGAGCTTTGTCAGGTCTAGGAGTGGGCACAAACTGGTCCCAGTGGGTGATGGCGCTGATGTGGGCGGGGGCAGCGGATGATGATGCTCGCTCAGCTGAACGGTCAAAGTAAATTGACTGCATTCCCAGCCGCTGCGGTGCGATCGCATCATTCAGTAGATGATCGCCAATAAACAGTACTCTCCCAGGGGGTGGGTTTCCGGCGACTTCTAGGGCTGCTTTATAGATGGCGTCTCCAGGTTTGCGCTGGCCGTACTCAGCACTGTCTAGCACAAAGCTAAAGTAGGGCCGTAGCCCGTGGTGCTCCAGCATCTGCGCTGGCCACTCCGCCACAAAAAAATTAGAGATGACCCCCATGGATACCTGACCCTGCCACCGCTGTAGCATGGTTTCCACCCCCGCCGGTAGCCGCAACGTAGCGGGAAAGCACCGCCTAAACTGCACCTCCATCTCCGCCAGGATGGGATCAACCGTGGCGGCGGTAGCCCCCGGGCGATAGGTGGCGAACAGATTACGAAATCGCTGTCGCAGCGTCTGCTCAGCGGGTTTGCCTGCAATATTCTCAAGCCGCCAGCGATGGTAGTCAGCCCGCACGGCGGCCATGTCTGGATAGAGCCCGGCGGTCACAGGCACCTGATACATCGGGGCGAGTCCTGCCTCACAGCCGGTGGTATCAAAATCGTCAATCAGCGTATTGAAACAGTCAAAAAAAATCCAGTCGAGTGATGTGCTGGTGACCATAGTAAATGCTGCCTGCTATCCCAGATGCTCGGAAGTTATCCACTAGATTAGCGCCATTGGGTATGTTCAATGACGAGTTTCTCGAACCGGGCAACACTCTCTTCAACCAGGCTCAAACTGGTGTTCCAAAACTGAGGTTGCGAGATATCTTGCTGAAGATGGTGGGCGACTAACTCTTCTGCGGTCATGCTACCGGTGTCGCGCAGTATGGCCGTATATAGATCGTTAAAGCCTTTGCCATAGGCACTTTGCTGGGCGTAGATACCCAGGCTAAACAAGTAGCCAAACAGATAGGGGTAGTTATAAAACCCAAGCTGAGCAATGGAAAAATGTAGCTTGGTTGCCCAAAACATATCGTCGTATTCTGACAGGCTGTCTTCGTACCACAGCTGCCAGCTGTCAGCCATCATGGTTTTGAGGCGGGGTGCGATCGCAACTCCCCGTTTGCGCTCCTCAACCAGCCGTTTCTCAAATTCAAACCGGGCCGGAATATTTAATAAAAAGACCGCTGCACCCTGGGCATCCTGCCAAAGAATTTCTAGTTTTTGGGTGGGTGTCTCGGCCCGCTGCACCAGGGCATCGCGCACCAGGGTCTCGGCAAAGGTGCTAGCGGTCTCCGCCAGGGTCATCGGATAGTAGGTTTTCATCAGCGGCAGATCGCGCATCACCCAGTTGTGCCAGGCATGCCCCAGCTCATGGGCCAGGGTGATGACATTGGTCATGGTGCCCTCAAAGGACATAAAAATGCGAGGCTCACGGGGGTTTGCAAATCGGGTACAGTAGGCCCCCGTCGCGCGATTTGGCGTTGGTTTGCTATCAATCCAGCCCTTTTCAGCCATCATCACCGCAAAGTCCCCCATGGCTGGCGTCAGCTGTCGAAACGCATCGGCAATCAGAGCGATAGCGGCATCAAATGATATGGCCCCGGTGTTGCCTACCGCAGGGGCGGGGGCGCTCAAATCCCAGGGAGCCATCCGGGGAATCCCTAGCGCCTGGGCCATGGCGTTTAGAGCCCGCTGACCGATCGCCCGTCGGTCATAGGTAGTCTCCATCAAGACATTGAGGGTACGGCGCTCAATTCGACTTTGGTGACAGCTTTTGTCCAGGTAGTGCAGCTCCCTGACGGTGGCCCGCTTTTGGGTTTCTTCCAACCGCCAGCCGTTGATGGCATTGAGAATCGCGGCCGCCGTCTCTTGATGCTCGCTCCAGGCCTGGCGCATCCCTTGCCAGGCGGCTAACCGCGTCTCCCGTTGTGGATCGCTTAGCAGGTTAGCCGCTTTAGCTAGCCCCACGGTCTCCCCTTGAATGTCGCATTTGAGAGTACCAGCTAGTTTTGTGTAGAGATTGCCCCAGCTTTGTAAACCGCTGACCGATAGCCCCGTGATTAAACTCTCTTCAGCCACGCTGAGCAGCTGGTCCCTAAGCTGGCGCTGATGGATCAGCAAAAATGACAGTTCCACCAGCACCGGATCGGCCCTGAGGGCATCCACAAACTCAGACCGCACCCGATTTAGAAATACGTCCATCGGTGTTAGCGCCTGACTGAGGTCGGCCCCCACCTGCTGGAGCATTGGCATTACGGTGCTGGCGTGGGTGTCCGTTGCATCCACGCTTAACGCCGTAGAAATGTAGGTACGCACATTACCCAACTGTTTAGCTAGGGTCGTACGCATTTGATGGATCTCCCTCAGCGCTGCGAGCAAGGGGATAAAGTCTTGCTCATCTAAGGTTTCAGCGGTGTCAATCCGTTGTTTAAACGGTGCACAGGCGGATGAGATCTGGGCGATAGTTTCCCTAATCTCAGCCATGGCCGTGGCAATCTGCGGATCGTCGGTGCCTTGAAAGAAATGACGGTTATCCCAGGTTTGAGCAAGTTGAAGCATAGTTTTGCAGCCGCGGCGGTGGTCTTTAATTTTAATCTAGCCCTCTTCAGTTGGGCCGCTGGCTGTTTTGAGGTTAACTGGAAGAGGAAAATTACGGTCCCAAAGCGTTGTCTCAGCATATTTTGATCACCGGTGCCACCGGCGGGGTAGGGCAGCTAGCCGTAGCCTATGCTCTGGCCCAGGGCTACACAGTACGGGCCCTAACCCGCAGCGTAGCCAAAGCGCGATCGCTTTTTAACAATCGAGTAGATCTAGTCCAGGCCGATCTGCGCGCGCCAGAAACCCTGCCAGAGGCATTGGACAGCATAGATGCCATTCTCTGCTGTAGTGGAACAACGGCATTTCCATCGGATAAATGGCAGGTCGATTTGCCCTCCCAACCCTGGGAGCAGCTGTTTACCTGGGGACGCATTTACCTGGATGCCGACTACCGTCAGCGCCATACGCAAAATTCTCCAGCCGTGGCCGACGG
>JBCCAQ010000151.1:0-13235 GCA_039814735.1 Cyanobacteria bacterium P01_A01_bin.15 | reverse complement strand
GTGGGCTCAGTGGTACACCTGATCAACCAGGAATACACCAAGCTAGCCGATGACTTTGTCAGGCTGGGTTTTCTGACACCAGATGTGGATGTGCGCCCAATTGTACCGGCACTAGAGGCGGTTTTTGCCGATGCCATTGGTGCCAGCGTCGGTGACTTTAACTTTAAGAGTATTACCGATAAGTTCTCGGAGGTGATGTATGACTATCCCTTTCGAGTTCCGGCCAAGTTTGCGCTGATCATCCGTTCGTTGGTAACCCAGGAGGGATTGGCCCTAACCCTAAACCCAGAGTTTAAAATTGTCGAGATTGCCTATCCCTACGTTGCTCGCCGGCTGCTGACAGGTGAAACAGAGTCGCTGCGACGACGGCTGATTGAGGTGCTGTTTAAAGATGGTCGTTTCCAATGGCAGCGCCTGGAGAATATGATTCGCATTGCCCAGGGCGATCAGGGTTTTAACCTGATTCCCACAGCGGGTCTGGGGGTGCAGTTTTTACTGTCCGACGAGGGCCACTATCTGCGTCAGCAGATTCTGGTGGCGCTAACGGAGGACAACCGTCTTCATACTGAGGAAATGGTCCGTCTGTGGAGTCTGGTGAAGGACGACCTCCAGCCTGACCAGCTCTTTGGCGCGGCCTGGAGCGTCCTGGCTAACTTTTCTAGAAACCAGGCGGCAGCGCTGGTCCCGGCCGAGCTAACAGCGGTACTCTCGGGCATAGGGGCTCCCCCGGTGAGATAGACAGGCGGCTACATTACTGATTATGACAGTGCGCTAGTGGCCCATTTAGCGGCTATAGTTTCAACCTGGATGCAACACGAGGCGGATGAGGTTGTGAATTGGTGAAATTGTTGTTTAAGCAGCGCCCTTTACCTTGGCTTGTGGGTGGTCTCGCCCTAGGCATCCTCGGTATTGGTGCGGCGGTTGCATTTAATCGCTATCGCGATTCCGACTACGATGTGGCGGCGCTAACGGTGCCTGTGGAGTCGGCAGAGGTGACCGTGAGGATTAATGCCAGCGGCGAGGTAGAAGCGTTTCGAACCGTAAACCTGAGCCCCAAAACGTCGGGCATTGTGGACGAACTGCTGGTGGAGCAAGGAGATTCGGTAGAGCAGGGTCAGATATTGGCCCGCATGGATATAGACGATCTCAACGCCCAGCTACGTCAAAATCAAGCAAACTTGGCAGAAGCAGAGGCCCAGCTGCAGGATTTGCTACAGGGTACCGATCGTCCACAGTTAGCCCAGGCCGAGGCCAACCTAGAGGCGGTGCGATCGCAGCTAACAGAAGCAAACGCCCAGCTAAGGCTAACCGAAGGAGACTTGATTCGCGATCTCAGCCTCTATGACCAGGGGGCGATTTCTGAGCGCGAACTCGACAACAGTCAAACTTCCGTCGATAGCGCCCTGGCCAACGTACGTCAGCTAGAGGCCCGCATTGAAGAGGCCCAGCAGCGTCTTGAGGACCTCGAAGACGACCCAGATCCAGAAGATGTAGCCCAGGCCCGCGCCCAGGTAGAACGCGCTCGCGGCCAGGTGGCGGTCATTCGCACCCGCATCGATAACACCATTATTCGAGCGCCTTTTAGCGGTATTGTCACCCAGCGATTTGCCAACGAGGGTGCCTTTGTCACCCCAACAACGTCAGCCTCCGAGGCCGCATCAGCCACATCCAGCGCCATTTTTGCCATTGCCAGTGGCCTCGAAGTTGTCGCCGAAGTCCCTGAGGCCGATCTAAATCAAATTCAAGTAGGACAAGCGGTGGAAATTGTGTCTACGGCCTATTCTGAACAGGTGTTTACAGGAGAGGTGCGACTCATTGCTCCAGAGGCCATTGAACGGCAAAACGTCACCATTTTTCAAGTGCGCGTGCAGTTAAACAGCGGCCTAGAGCAGCTACGCTCAAACATGAATGTGGATGTCTCATTTTTAGGCAATCGGCTTAGCGATGCCCTAGTGGTGCCCGCCGTTGCTGTCGTCACCCAGGGGGGAGAGACCGGTATCCTCACCCCTGGTGAAAACAACAGAAACATTCGCTTCCGTCCCGTTACCCTAGGTCCCCAGGTAGGCGATCAAATCCAAATTCTAGACGGTGTGACCTCGGGTGAACGAGTGTTTGTCGATTTGCCACCCGGCCAAACCCTCGATAACCTGCGGTTCAACCGTGATGAACAAGATTAAGAACCTGTCGTCGCATACAACTAAAAAAAAAGGGATAAAGACGCCCTAAGAGCGACCTTATCCCTTATTGTCACAGCAAAACTTAAAAACTTATGGTGGTCTACCGACCCGATTTAGCAGTAATCAGCACCGCAATCTTGAACATGTCTGAGTTTATGCCACAGGAATACCGCCAGACTTACAAATAGCGCTGTACGCTGAATTCTCATACGGTGCATGGAAGCTGGAACAAGCATAGTAAAGTTCTCCTGACATGGGGTAGATGGTGATGTGTTTAGATGCTTAACCCGACAGCGCTATGAATCCTTTAGCTCGGCCACAATTTTGGAACAGCACAACACAAGCTCCGGATAATAAGAGTTTGTTAGAATGGAGTGGTGATATCAGCTCAAGTAACTATGATGTCGCGACATGGATATAAATCGGTTGGTCACGTAGGAAAGTCAGCCGAATCACTGATGCTTTATCGAACAATCACAGAATAGCGAAGGCTTCTGATCAAAACAATTTGCTTTCCTATAGATCTCAGTTTTGTTTTCTTTAGGTTCTTAAGCTGCTGTTGCTAAATACCCTTTGTACTTTTCTATAAAGATCGCAATGTTTTACCAAAAAAGCGCAGCGATCCTGCAAAGATCACTGCGCCTATGTGATTTAAGTCATTGCCGTTTGCAATAAGATTAGCGAGTAGACCCCGCTCTATGGCTGTCGGATTGACCTGAATCATCAGGTGGGGCCGGAACAAAGTCCGCCCTGGCCGACTGCTGCATCATAGAAATCATTGGCAATGAAACTAGTGTCGCCACAAGGATAGGCAACCAAGTTTTCTTTGTCACTCTTAAAGCAGCCATTGTAATCACCTCCTTTTCGTTTTTTTGTCGCTATAAGTGACACTTACTCATACTTAAATATATATACAAATCAGGGAATTATTAATAGAATAAACAGTCATATATGGCAATTTTACAAGTGTTTTAAGTTACATTCATCTATCTGATTAGGTAGATAGTGGAAACGTAAGCTGACAGAAAAATCCTTTGGGTTTATTTGGTTTATGAATAAATTTTCCACCGGTTATTTTTTCAACTTCTTTACCTATTCGTGTGCCTTCTCCGGTTTCCACTTCATTACCATTCCCGCCTGAGCCGTTATCTGCCACTGTCAGCTCGTAGTGGTTATCCTTATTTTTCCCGGTTACCACTAAGCGAGTAGCCCCTAGCGCATGTTTACCAACGTTACCTAGAGCTTCTTCCAAAAAGCGACATAGTTTTCGCTTAGTATCGATGCTGAGTATTTCTGATTCAATGGGGGCAAAGGATATGATCGTAAACTTAAGGTTAGAAAAACCCAGCAATGGCCTAGAAAGCATTGCATCATAAACCTCTTGAAATAGCTCCTGCAGCGGAATATCTAGATCAAATTTAGTGCCTGCATAGCTAACATCAAGACTGTCTTTTTGATCGTGAGCGTCTTGCTTAATAGAGTCGCCGATATATCGAATTTCTCGATTTAGATCTTCCAATCCTAAACATATATCGGGCAAATCTATGGTTGCATCACGGGTGCGGCGTAGTAAGTTAGCCAGAGTTTGCAAGGGGCCATTGTGAATCGAATCAAACATATTCTCAATGGTTTTTTTTCGCTCAAATGCTAACCTTTCCGACAGCTGACGTTCATTATCTAGAGCCAAATCAAGCTGTTGAATCATTTTTTCCGAGCGACGTTTGTTTTGGGCATAGTTAATATAAACCAACCCGTTAGCCGTTGTTGAAACAAGGGCGGCCGTTAGGGGTAGCCACAACCCTAAACGCAGTAGAAACAAATAGCTTAGAAAAATACTGGCAAAAACAGTTACCAACAGGCTGATTAGACCACTTAAGGTGTCCTTTGAAAATCTGCCACAGCTAATCCCTAAAATAGAAACACCTACTAAAAATACGTACTGTGCTGTGCGACCAGTCCAGATCAGCGGTCTTTGCTCTTCTACCGCCTGAACAATTTGGCTGATGATGTGAGTCTGAATCTCAATTCCACTTGCGAGTGGAGATTCATCCAGCGTGCGATCAGCAATGGTTACGGGAATTGCAAAATCATGGGCTGCTCCCGCCAGGCTAAGGATAATTATTTTGTCTTTGATTAGGGAGCTGCGATCGGTCTGAGGTTCTAGCAAATCACTGACTGTCACAACTTCAAACGGCTTTGGATTGCCTCGGTAGTTAATTAAAGTCTGCACACCGCCAATTTGTTGCTCTGTGTAGCCGTAGTTGGAAACTAGTCTGGGAATTTCACGAGACTCAAACCGCATCGTGTCTGGATCTCTAATACCGTTTTCTATTTCAAACCTCTTCCCCTCGTCAGCCTGAGCTTTGCTGTAAAAATGGCCTTTAGCTACTTGAATTGCAAACGAGATTTTATAGCTATCGGCCTCATCACTGAAAAAATAAGAGCCCAGGAAGGCCCTACGGATGATTCCATCTCGATCAAATACCAAATCATTAAAACCGACCTGATCTTCTAGCTGGCTTTTACTAAGGCCTGTTATGGGTTCTGCAGAGTTGCTAGATGAATAGTTGGCAACGGTGATTAGATTTGAGTGTTGATTGATGAGCGATCGCAACCTTTCCTGGTTCTCCCCCGTAATTCGGTAAGAAACAATATCGGCACCAACAACAGTCGGCTCATTTGCAAAAATAGTTTCTAGAATATCGGCCAGCGAATCAGCGGTGATGGTGTATCCTTTTTCCACTGAGCCTTGAACATGGGGCGGATCAATTTCCACAAGGGTGATATCTTCATCCGTTGATTCAATGGATAGCTGAGTATTAAGCGTCAGAAATCTATCCAACGCCATCAGCTCCAAAGCATGAAAAGCACCTAAAGAACGAGCTCCTAAAACCGTGGCAATAATGCCGACACCCCAAAGGCTTGTTCTGATGGCATCGAACACTTTTTCCCAACGACTTTGCCCTTCCATCAGTCCAGGAGCCCTCGCTCGCGAGCACGAATCTCAGTGAGACTGCGCAGGTTTTTACCCTCCTTTTTATCCAGTTCAGGGTCGATTTCTAGCACATCGTAGAGCTTATTCCAGTAGTGGCGAATGGTGCTGGGTTGTACGCTAAGTTCTTGGGCAATCGCCTTATCCTGGAGCCCTTCATGAAAGGCAAACGTCAGCACCTGGAGCCACTCTGGCTTGAGTTCAATGCCCGCCTGTAATGCTTTAATACCCCGCGTATGGCTGAATCCTTTGAGCGCACCATCAATACGCTGAAAGATATCCTGGCTCGACATACTCTTATCAACGATGGTAAAGCCACCCTGATGAGAATCAATTTCTGAGCGCACCCTCACCAGCGCTTTGATATACGTACTCTGGATCGCAATATTTTGCTCAGGGTAATGTTTCATCACCTGTCTGAGCAGCTCAATACCCGTTTCAACCCTTGCATCCTGGTGTAAAGCATCAGGAATAGAAAGATCTAAAATCGCTAAGTTGAGATGATGATTCGCTAGTTTCTCAAGGGCTTCCTGGGCTGTTTTAGCAGTCAACAACTCATAGCGAGGGTAATGCTGACGTAGGATATCGATGGTGCCACTCAGGACAACTTGATGATCGTCAACGATCAGGATTTTGCCGGTAGGTGCTTCGCTGGAAATGGGGACCATGGTTCATGTTCACTATCTGTGGATGATGTAGATGCTAAAGCATTAACGGTCGTCTGCCCCCGACTGTGTGACCCGTTATTGCTGATAAAATTACACAAGATCTTAAGCATTTCGTTCGCACCGCTGACAGGTCATCTTAAAAGACAGAATCCCTGCTGCTAGGTGTTTCTAGGGTAATTTTTCAGTAGCCTTTTCGACAATATTCAAACTCTTCAATTTATTGGTTAAAAACAGCTATCGGCCTTATAGAAAACTATAAAGTCGTTAACCTATTGTTTTTTCTGTGTTTGTTAGGAGCAATCACAGCCGTAAGTAGGGTCCCAGGCCAGCTGCTATTACCAAGGCAGTGACTACGCTTGCTGAAGCAGAACGATGTTTCAATCCGAGAGCTGGCAACGATATTGCCGGTTCTGAAGCGGTTTGGTCAAATCGCTGCTACTACTAAGGAAACAAAATTAATTAGGCTCCACTATTGGATGTACAGACGTTGCATGCAACGTCTCTCCAGCATTAACTTTTGGATCCCCTAAAATCCTTATCCCTAAGGGCGGAACTTTCTGATCAGCTATCTACTTCGCCCTCAAACAGGGTATCTAAGGGCATGGCCTTGATTCCCAGCTGCTCTGTCAGGTAGCGCGACAGCACATCATTTTGGCCATGGGTAACGTAAACGGTTTTAGCCTTGGTTTCTTTTATTGTTTTGATCAAACTGGGCCAGTCGGCATGGTCTGATAAAACAAATCCGCGCTCGTAACCCCGACGGCGGCGGGCACCGCGCACGGCCATCCAACCGGACGCAAAGGCGGTCTGGGGTCGCTTAAAGCGCTTCATCCATGACGAGCGATGGCCAGAGGGGGGGGCTATGACCAAGTCTCCTTGAAACTTGTAGGATTTTTCAGCTTGGCTGGTGGCGATCGTGGGCAGCATTGAGACGCCTACGGTTCGGTAAATTTCTGTGAGGACCTTGACGGCCCCATGGACATAGACAGGTTTGTCCGTAAATTGAGTTAGCTCCGCCAGCACCCGTTGGGCCTTGCCAAAGGAATAGCAAAACAGAATGGATGGCCGTTCCAAGTCGTTTTGCCACCAGTGATAAATTTGCGCGGCGGTGTCGTGACCTGACTGCCAGCGATAGATGGGCAGACCAAAGGTGGCTTCGGTGATGTAAGTGTCACATTCTACGACTTCAAAAGGGGTACAGGTGGGGTCCAGGCAGCGCTTGTAGTCACCTGAAATTACCCAGACCTCGTCCTTATGTTCTACTCGAATTTGAGCTGACCCAAGTACGTGACCGGCTGCATGGAACGAGACCCAGGTGTTGCCAAGTTTGATTTTGTCACTGTACTGGGTGGGGGTGAGATGGATATCTTGCCCCAGCCGTTTGCGTAAAATACCCCCCGAGCTAGAGATCGCATAGTAATGCTCAGAACCAGAGCGAGCATGGTCCGAATGGGCGTGGGTAATTAGGGCGGTTTCTACGGCTCGCCAGGGATCGATATAAAAGTTGCCTTGCTCACAGTACAAGCCTTCGGGGCGACGGCTAATTAAAGACATGGAAGGGTGAGCACTGGCTCGAGATTAAGATTTTTACTGGGTGTAGAGGGGTCTGAATATGAATCTCGGCAAACATTCTAATAAGCACTCAGCCTCTCACATTATTAATATCTATTGTTGAAATCAAACGATAGACTGTATCTATTATATGAATGCTATAGATGGATTTAATTTTTTTAATTTAGCACCGTAGGGCAATACTTAAAATAAGGCATCATCTACTACTTTCAGGTGCTCCATGGCAGAGAGCAATCCAAATCGGCTCAAACTTTCTCAACTGCGGGCACTGGTGGCTATTGCCGATACCGGTACCTTTAGCGACGCTGCCCTACAGTTAGACCTGTCGCAATCGGCGGTGAGCCATGCGATCGCAACCCTAGAAACCGAGCTGGGTGTCATCCTGCTTAATCGAGGTCGTCAAGGTGCGGTGCTCACCCCCGTGGGGAAGGAGATTACCACCGAAGCCGAGAACATACTAGAGCGTTTGGAAAAAATCTGTCAGCAGGCCCAGTTAGCCAAGGGTCTCCAGTCGGGGCAGGTGCGTCTGGGCGGTTTTCGTAGCGTGGCCACCCATATTCTGCCAGCGGCAATCGAGCGTTTTCGTCACCAGTACCCCGGCATTAGCGTCACCATCGAAGAATTTAGCCACTACCACCACGTGGAGGACTATTTACGTCAGGGCCGGATCGACATTGGCTTTAGCTATTTGCCCACTAGCGCAGAGTTTGATGCTTGGGAACTGCTGCGGGACAAATATATTGTGCTGCTACCCCCGGCGGCTAAACCCATGGATGCCCGGCTCACTTGGGAGCAGTTGCTCAACTATCCCCTCATTCAAACGCCGCCCGGAGACGGCTGTCGCTACAATGTTGAGCGGTATCTAGCCCGTCACAGTCAGACGATCCAGTTTGCCTACGACGTACGCGAAGATTCAACCATTGTCAGCATGGTCAGACGCGGTTTGGGAGCGGCGATTATGGCCAACTTGGCCGCTGAACCCATCCCTGACGATATCACCGTAGCCCAGCTGCCAGAGCCCTTTGAACGAGTAATTGGGGTGATTACCCTGGCCGAAGCGCTGCAGCCGCCGTCGGTGTTCGCGTTTTTAGATACTATCAAGGCCGTGTGGGGAGGCACTCCCAGTGAACCGAGGGCTGCCTAGGTGTCAATAGCGGCTGTTTAGCGGCTGTTTTTATATCCTTTTGAAGCGCCAATACCCTGTGCAGCACCCGGACATACGACACCAAATAGTTAGACACAGCGGTCGATACGACCCGCTTTTTTAGTGGCCACTGGTAAGCAGCCTAACAACGGCGACCGTTATAAAATTATCGAGACGCTTGGGCAAGGACGCCAGGGACAAACCCTTCTGGCCCGCCCGCTTGCCATAGATTTTCCTGGGGCCGTTGTCATTAAACACAGCTACTATCCCCAGGAGCCGCTAGACAACCTGGTCAAACGGCTACGGACCGTGGGACAGCATCCCCAGCTGCCCGCTCTAATAGACGGCTGGCAAACGGATGCTGGACAGTTTTTAGCGTTTGAGCAAATTACTGCCCCAAGCATCGAGGCCGACTTCTCGCCCTGGTCGCCAGCGGCCTTGGAGCCCTGGCTGTTATCCCTGCTCTCGGTGCTCGAATATCTCCATAGTTTTCGACTAGTCCACGGAGATATTCGTCCAGCAAATATCCGCCAAGGTCCCCAGCCCATTCTGGTGGATTTATCTGTTGCCCCCCCCCTAGCAAGACAGGAGATAGCACGCTCAGCCACGGGGGGCGACGCCGCCTACGCGGCCCCGGAGCAAATCCTAGGCACCTTGGTATACGCTAGCGATCTCTACAGTCTCGGTCTGGTGGCCGTCCGCCTGCTCACTGGCCTTGCCCCTTTTGATCTTTACTCGGTCGCTGACAATCGCTGGATTTGGCCCGACCTAGTGGCAGACTTGCCCAAAAATTTAACAACCGTCCTACATAAGCTGCTGGAGCGCCCCCTAGATAGCCGCTATGTTTGCGCCAACCAGGCCACCACCGACCTCCAAAAATCGCCCAGCCTGTTTCTGTGGGACCAAGCTCGTTCCCTGCTGCCAGCGATGGGTAAAAACCAGCCCGGGCTCCCTGCTCCCCGAGCGGCTGAGCCGATCCGCTGGCAATCTTGCTATCGGCTCACCGATAAGGGTATCACCACGGCCCTAGCCCTTCAGGGCAAACGCCTGGCCATGGGCAATAGCACCGGTGGCATCTTTGTTTTTGATCTAGCCGCAGGTAAAGACGTTTATGTATTTAACAATCGTCGCCGGGGCCATCGCGATCGCATCAACGCCCTAATCTTTTACGGACATCTGCTCTGCAGTGCCAGCAACGATGGCACCGTTAGGCTGTGGAATCTGAATTCTGGCAAACTGACCCACAGTCTCACCCGGCTCGGCTGGCAGCCAACGGATCTGGCCATCGCGCCCCCCTACCTAATTATTAGCAACGGCACCGGACAAATTACCCTTTGGGATTTAGAACAGCTGACTCTATGTCACACGTTTAGTCAGCACCAGGACTGGATCAGCGGCATTGCCACATCAGCCAACGGCCAGCGGCTGGCCAGCATCAGTCGCGATCGCACCCTGCGGCTGTGGTCGCTTCCTGACCAGCAACTTTTAGAAACCCTGGCTAGTCAAAGTCAGGCTATGGCGTTCCATCCCAGCGGCAACCATGTGATTGTGGGCAATAACCAGGGCCAAATAGACGTGTGGCATATCGGAACGCCCACCACCCAGGATAGGCTCTGTAGTACCGGTGACGGGGTGAGCGCCCTGGAACTTAGCCCCGATGCTCGGCTGCTGGCAGTGGGCACCGAGGGCAACACCCTAAAGGTTTACCAGGGGGCCGACGGTCAGTGTGTTTCAGACTTGCCCCAGGGATGGGGGGTAATTGCGATCGCGTTTGATGGCCATACCCTAGTCAGCAGCAGCCAGGATGAAACCGTCACCGTCTGGCGGCAAGCCCCTATGCCATGATCGGTGATGGCGTTGCACCCTATTACCATGCCCCCCTCTCTGCCTGACCCACTGACCCCCGGCAACCTGCTCTATGCCGTTGCCCCCAGCGGTGCCCTGCGGGAAACCCGTCAGTTTGAGGCTGGTCTAGCCCTGTGGCGCGATCGCGGCTACCAGGTGGAGCTTAGCCCCACCTACGACAAACGCTGGGGCTATCTGGCCGGGGCAGACGATCAGCGCCGTCAACAGCTGCTCGATGCCCTCACCAACCCCAAGTACCAAGGCATCCTCTGTGTCCGAGGCGGCTATGGCGGCACCCGCCTACTGGAAAACTGGCGGTGGCCCGCGATCAACAAATGGCTAATCGGCTTTTCCGATATCACCAGTCTGCTTTGGAGTGGTCAGCTCAGCGGCGGCGTCCACGGTCCCCTGCTCACCACCATTAGCCAAGAACCTGATTGGTCGCTCCAGCGATTGTTTAACTGGCTAGAGCATCACTCCCTAGAGCCCCTCGCCGGTGATAGCTGGGTAAGCGGTACCGCATCAGGTAGGCTATTACCCGCCAATCTAACCGTGGCCACATGTCTTCTGGCCACCCCCCATGAACCTGACCTGACCAGGGCCATACTGGCGTTTGAAGACGTTACCGAAGCCCCTTACCGTTTAGATCGCATGCTTACCCACTGGCGTATGCTTGGCAAATTTGATCAGGTGGCAGGTATTGTCCTCGGTCGCTTTAGTCAGTGCGATCCACCCGCCAATATTCCCAGCTTTAGTGCCTTAGAAGTCCTTCAAGAACGTCTAGGCGATCTCGGCATCCCCATCATTGCCAATCTTCCCTTTGGGCATAACGGTGTGAATGCGGCCCTCCCCTTTGGCATCCCCGCAAAAATAGAGGCCGGCACCAACGGTACCGGCCTCTTATCTTTTCCCAACCGATAGCTCAGAAATTGTCCCTATCTGGCATCCATGGGACGGGGTTCGCCTATCGTTTCCTTTTTTTTGGCATCCACAGCGACGATTTCCGTTTCCATTTCCGCCATCACCGTTTCAGACAGTGCCGGAATTGAGTCGTCACCCGTAATCAACCGAGCACCGCGCTGATAGGTAAAATAGTTAAATGCCCACTGGAGTAGCACCAGCAGCTTGTTATCAAACTCGATCAAAAAGTAAATATGGACAAAAATCCAAATAAACCAGGCAGGAAAGCCAGATAGCTTCATAAAGTTGAGGTCAGCCACGGCCTCATTGCGACCGATCACAGCCATGCTGCCCTTGTCTTTATAGTGAAAGGGGTTGACGGGCTTTTTAGCAAGCTTGGTTTTAATCGCTTTAGCCAAATAGCTGCCCATTTCCATCGCCACCGCCGCCGTACCTGGCAGGGGCTTGCCCTCCTGGTGGGCAAAGTGGGCCAAATCACCGGCAATATAAAGGCTAGGATAGTTGGCCACGCTCATGTCAGGTTCCACCATCACCCGGCCGATGCGATCGGTTTCAGCTCCAGTTTTTTCAGCCACGGCTTTACCCAGGGGCGATGCTTTGATGCCAGCGGCCCAGAGAACCGTACAAGCCTGCATATCAGTGACGGTACCATCATGCTTGATAGAAACCGTGTCCCCGTCAATGTTGGTAACCAAAGACTTGATACGAACTTCCACACCCAGCTTTTCCAAAGAGGCCTGGGCTGCTACCGACAGATCGGCAGGATAGGGGGGAAGCACGCGATCCATCCCCTCTAGCAAAATGATCTTGGTTTCTTGGGGATCGATATTGCTAAAGTCATCCTTGATGGTTTCATAGGCCAGCTCCGCCAGGGCTCCGGCTAACTCCACACCGGTTGGCCCTGCCCCCACCACCAAAAATGTCAGCAGTGCCTTGCGCCGCTCTGGATCTGATTCTTTCTCAGCAGCTTCAAAGGCCAGAAAAATACGACGACGCACTTCTAAAGCGTCCTCGATGGTTTTCATCCCAGGGGCGATGTCAGCCCACTGATCGTTACCAAAATAGTGATGGCTAGATCCTGTCGCCAAAATAAGGCTGTCATAGGGGACAGTCTCATTGCGTTTGAGGGTGACCTTACGGGCATCGGGATCGATGTCTACCACCTCACCCATCAGCACCTTGACGTTTTTTTGACGGCTCAATACGGCACGCAGTGGGGAGGAAATATCACCGGCCGATAGTCCGCCGGTTGCCACCTGATACAGCAGCGGTTGGAATAAGTGAAAGTTACGTTTGTCAATGAGCGTTACCCTCACTGGGGCCTTACCCAACGACTTGGCGGCGTATAGGCCGGCAAAGCCACCACCGACAATCACCACGTGATGTAGAGAATTTTGCTGAGCTGTCGTCTTTAGGGCTACAGGAGCCGGACCAGAAAGGGCTGCTGTCATAACATTAAAAACTATTACATATAGTTAACAATCTTATATCTTCCGTCTCTACTGTTAAACGCTCAAACCAACTTCTTTATCAAAATTTGTTCCCATGGCTCTCTTCAAAGCAGACTACCCATGGGAAAATTCATACTTTAGAGTTCCCCGCTCCGGCACTAGGCCCATGCACACCAGTGTAATCAACCTTAGGTAGGTTGACACGGGTGCTTTTGAGGAAGTTGCCTGTCATGTCATGGGATTGACACACTTTTCTTGCCTGGGTTTTCCAGCCTTTGAAATACGTGTTATCAAATTGGCCAGATGACTTGGGCAGCATGGGTTGCCCGTGGGGAAAGTTGATTTTGTGGGGTTGAGAGGGGGCAAGGCTATGGCATTAATCGTCCAAAAGTACGGCGGCACATCGGTGGGCAGTGTTGAGCGCATTCAAGCTGTGGCTGAACGGGTGCAGGCAACCGTTGAGGC
>JBCCAQ010000226.1:0-8871 GCA_039814735.1 Cyanobacteria bacterium P01_A01_bin.15 | reverse complement strand
CTGCTATCGTCTCTGTTGTTTACCCGCCCCGGAATTCCCCCATGATTCGTGAAGTGTTTATGCCCGCCCTTAGCTCAACGATGACTGAGGGAAAAATTGTTTCTTGGACAAAGATGCCCGGTGACAAGGTAGAAAAGGGCGAAACTGTCGTCATTGTTGAATCTGACAAGGCCGACATGGACGTGGAATCGTTCTATGAGGGGTATTTGGCCACCATTGTCGTCGCGGCGGGCGATGTGGCCCCGGTGGGAAGTGCGATCGCGCTCCTAGCTGAATCGGAAGCCGAAATCGACGCGGCCAAACAGCAGGGTGCCGCCGCCGCTGCCGCCATGGCCCCGGCCCCGGCTGCCGCCGCCGCCCCGACCCCAGAGCCAGAGCCCGCCATTGCCGCCGCCCAAAATGGCAGCGTGTCTGCCCCCAGCGGTCGGCTGGTTGCCTCCCCCCGCGCCAAAAAGCTAGCCAAGCAGTTTAAGGTGGACATACAAACCCTGGTAGGCTCTGGCCCCCACGGTCGCATCGTCGCCCAGGATGTGGAAAAAGCCGCTGGTCAACCGTCCGTCGCTGCCTCCGCCCCCGCTGCTCCAACTGCCGCGCCCGCTTCTACACCGACCGTCGCACCCGTCCCCGCTGCAGTCATCCCGGCGGCCCCCGCCGTCCCACCGCCGGTACCTGGTCAGGTAAGCGCGTTTAACACCATGCAGCAGGCCGTTGTGCGCAACATGAACGCCAGCCTGAGCGTCCCCGTCTTCCGCGTCAGCTATGTGATCACCACCGACGCCCTCGACGCCCTCTACAAGCAGATCAAACCCAAAGGGGTGACCATGACCGGTTTGCTGGCCAAGGCCGTCGCCGTCACCCTTACCAAACACCCCATTGTCAATGCTAGCTATACCGATGCTGGCATCCAGCACAACGGCAGCATCAATATTGCCGTTGCCGTCGCCATGCCCGATGGCGGTCTGATTACCCCGGTGCTGCGCGGCGCTGACCAAATGGATATATATTCCCTATCACGCACCTGGAAAGATTTGGTGGCCCGCTCCCGCAGCAAACAGCTGCAGCCCGAGGAATACACCACCGGCACCTTTACCCTGTCCAACCTGGGCATGTTTGGTGTGGACAGCTTTGATGCGATTTTACCCCCCGGTACCGGCTCAATCTTGGCCATTGGCGGAGCGCGACCCACCGTCGTTGCCGATAGCAACGGTATGATCGGCGTCAAAAAGCAGATGACCGTCAATATTACCTGCGACCATCGCATTATCTACGGTGCTGACGGTGCCGCCTTCCTCAAGGACCTAGCCGACCTAATTGAAAACAATCCCCAGTCTCTGACGCTGTAGAGACCGCGTGAGCCCACCCTGCACTGAAGTGACAGGGCTAATTGGGCAAAACCCACTATACGTGCCAGCGTTCCCGCAGGGTAGGGGTTGAGCGATCGTTAAAAGCTCAATATTTCGAGCATCACAGCCAACATTGTCCCTTTAGTGGACAGCCCCCAGTTAGCGGTGGGTTGACAACCCGACGTGGGTGAATGCCTCACAACCGATCTGAGTGCAAAAGGTAAGCTCAGTAAACTCTCATGTTGTTGGGGCCTAATGGTATCCGTACCGACGGGTGCTTTAGACTACCGAATTGGGGATGTTTCTGTAGCTGATCTAAAAGTTTCCTTCATTTCCAAGATCAGGTTTCTAACATGGCAATAGAGGTATCTAAATATAGGGGTTAAGTGGTCAAACCAGGCCCAAGCTCCCCATAGGCAGATATTTCCCCTGTCACCGTCGGGTGTCGTACCCGCTCACCCAACATATAGGGAATGGAGGTTCTATGGTTGACACGTATCAACCCTCCCACGAAGCTACATTAGATCGTGACTCAATGACGCTGTCACGCCACGTGTTGCAGCAGCTGCAAAGCTTTGGCCCAGAGGCCCAAGACCTGAGCGCGTTGATGTCTCGCATTGCCCTGGCCGGTAAGCTGATTGCCCGCCGTCTGTCGCGGGCCGGGCTGGTTGAAGATGCCCTCGGATTTACCGGGCGTGAAAATGTTCAGGGGGAATCGGTTAAAAAAATGGACGTCTATGCCAACGACGTCTTTATTTCGGTCTTTAAGCAAAGCGGTTTGGTGTGTCGTCTGGCCTCTGAGGAGATGGAGGATCCCTTCTACATCCCTGAAAACTGCCCCGTTGGCCGCTACACGCTGCTGTACGATCCCATCGACGGGTCGTCAAATGTCGATATCAATCTCAACGTGGGTTCGATTTTTGCCATTCGTCAGCAAAAGGGCAATGACGAAGCCCAAACGGGGGAAGATTTGCTATCGTCTGGCCGCGACCAGATGGCGGCGGGCTATATTCTCTACGGTCCCAGTACGGTACTGGTGTACACCCTGGGAAGCGGGGTCCATGCGTTTACCCTTGATCCCAGCCTGGGAGAGTTTATCCTGTTTGATGAGAATATTACGATCCCCAGCCACGGCCCTGTTTATAGCGTCAATGAGGGTAACTTTTGGCAGTGGGACGACTCGATCCGAGACTATACCCGGTATGTCCATCGCCACGAGGGCTATTCGGCTCGCTATAGCGGTGCCCTGGTGGGAGACTTCCATCGTATTTTGATGCAGGGCGGCGTATTTTTATATCCGGGTACGGTAAAAAATCCCGATGGAAAACTGCGTTTGCTGTATGAGTCAGCGCCGCTGGCCTTTTTGGCCGAGCAGGCAGGCGGGCGAGCGACGACGGGAACCCAGACAATTTTAGACGTGCTCCCGGATCGGCTGCACATGCGTACGCCCCTGATACTGGGCAGTAGCGACGATGTGGCCCTGGTGGAATCGTTTATTCAAGATCGGTTTCGAGAGCGTGAGGTAGAGGTGGCAACAACGGGCTAAAACCGGTTGTCACTCCCTTTGGCAAAAGATTTCTCTGTGGATACACACAAATAGACAAAATATTACACAGGATACTCACCTATGACGATGGTAAGTGATAGCCCAATTTTGCACTTAAAAGACTACGGTCAAAGTGTTTGGATGGATAATCTCAGTCGTGATTTGCTAGTCTCGGGCGAGCTGAGGGAGCTAATCGACAGTCGAGATGTCCATGGGATCACCTCTAACCCGGCCATTTTTGAAAAGGCGATCGCAGGCAACCAAATCTACGATCGCGACATTGAAGCGGGGGTGCGCGCGGGTAAATCCGTTGAGCAGATCTACGAGTCGCTGGTGTTTGACGACATTCGGCGCGCCTGCGATGTGCTCCAGCCCATTTACGACTTGTCCAACGGGTTAGATGGCTATGTCAGCTTAGAGGTGCCACCCAACCTGGCCCACGATACCGACACCACCCTGGCCGAGGCCCGTCGCTATGCGGCCGCCATCGATCGCCCCAACCTGATGATTAAAATCCCCGGTACGCCGGCGGGTCTTAAGGCCGTTGAGCAGACCATTCGCGACGGCATCAATGTCAACGTTACCCTGCTGTTTTCCCTCCAGAGCTATGTGGACACGGCCTGGGCCTATATTCGAGGCTTAGAAGGACGGCTGGCCGATGGCAACGACATTAGCGCCATGGCCTCGGTGGCCAGTTTCTTTTTGAGCCGGATCGATAGCAAGGTGGATGATGCCCTCGACGGACTCATGGCCGATGCGGACGCCAGCCAACAGGAAACAATTGCCGGGATCAAGGGGAAGGTTGCGATCGCAAACGCCAAGCTGGCCTACCAGGAGTACAAAAAAATCACCCAGAGCGATCGCTGGCAGACCCTGGCCGCCAACGGTGCCCAGGTACAGCGGCTGCTGTGGGCTAGCACCAGCACCAAAAACCCCGCCTATAGCGATGTCATGTATGTCGATGAGCTAATCGGCCCCGACACCGTCAATACCCTGCCCCCCAACACCATCGAAGCCTGTGCCGACCACTGCGACGTCAGCAGCCGGATCGAAACCGATGTGGACCAGGCCCAGGCGGTAATCGATACCCTCCCCACCGTCGGTATCAGCCTTGATGACGTCATGGACGAGCTGCTCACCGAGGGCATCGATAAATTTATCAAACCCTTTGACCAGCTGATGGATTCATTGGTGACCAAGGTAAAACGGCTGTCACCGGCCTAGTCGTCACAGCGGGGGCACTGCCCGCCTCCGCTCCCACCTTTTATTCTTTTTTCCTTTTCTTTCCCTATCTCCATGGTTTCTCTGCTTGAAAACCCCCTCCGCATTGGCCTCCAGCAAGATCGTATTCCAGAGCCTCAAATTCTAGTTATCTTTGGCGCATCGGGGGATTTGACCCAGCGTAAGCTAGTGCCCTCGCTTTACAAAATGCGCCAGGAGCGGCGGCTGCCGCCGGAGCTGACCATTGTCGGGGTGTCTCGCCGCGAGTGGAGCCACGAGTATTTTCGAGAGCATTTAAAAAAGGGAATTGAAGACTACGGCGGCGGCATCCACAACCAGATGCTGTGGGAAAGCTTTGAATCCGGGCTATATTACTGTCCGGGCAATATCGACAAACCAGAAAGTTATCAAAAGCTCAAGGCCTTTTTAGCCGAGCTAGACGAAAAACGCGGCACCCGAGGCAATCGGTTGTTTTATCTGTCGGTGGCTCCCCGCTTTTTTGCCGAGGCAACCCAGCAGCTAGGGGCGGCGGACATGCTGGCGGACCCGGCCAAACAGCGACTAATTATTGAAAAACCCTTTGGCCGCGATCTGGCCTCGGCCCAGTCCCTCAACCAAAAAGTCAGGGGCGCTGTACCGGAAAACCAGGTGTATCGCATCGACCACTACCTGGGCAAAGAAACGGTCCAAAACCTGCTGGTGTTTCGGTTTGCCAACGCCATTTTTGAGCCGCTGTGGAACCGTCAGTTTGTGGACCACGTACAAATTACGGTGGCCGAAACCGTGGGTTTAGAGGGGCGCGCGGGCTACTATGAGACCGCCGGAGCCCTGCGGGACATGGTGCAAAACCACCTGATGCAGCTGTTTTGCCTAACGGCGATGGAGCCACCCAACTCCCTGGCCGCCGCTAGCGTGCGCGATGAAAAAGTAAAGGTGCTCCAGGCCACCCAGCTGGCCGACCCGCTCAACCTGGATCGCTGCGCTATTCGCGGGCAGTACACCAACGGCTGGATGAACGGTAAACAGGTGCCGGGATATCGCGAAGAAGGAGACGTGCCAGAAGGCTCTACCACCCATACCTTTGCCGCCATTGAGCTGCGGGTGGACAACTGGCGCTGGCAGGGGGTGCCCTTCTACCTGCGTACAGGCAAACGCATGCCCAAAAAAGTGTCTGAAATCTCGGTACACTTCAAACAGGTGCCCCACCTGATGTTTCAATCAGCCTCCCAGCAGATGAACGACAATATTTTGGCCCTGCGGATCCAACCGGATGAAGGGATTTCGATGCGATTTGAGGTTAAAACACCGGGCAGCTCCCTGCGTACCCGGTCGGTGGATATGGACTTTCGCTACGACGCGGCCTTTGGCCAGCCCAGCACCGATGCCTATGCCCGTCTGCTGGTGGACGCCATGCTGGGGGATCAGACCCTGTTTACCCGTGGGGACGAGGTAGAAGAATCATGGCGGGTGCTGACTCCTGTGCTAGAAGCCTGGGACAGCCCGGCCGACCCGGCTCAGATCCCCCTTTACGAAGCGGGTACCTGGGAACCGGTCGAAGCCGAATTTTTACTCAACCGGGTGGGACGTCGCTGGCGACGGCTCTAATGGTGTAACTCTCTGCTCCAGCTAACCTATTCAATCCTGCGGTTTAAATCTATGGTGACCTCTCTCCTAACCCTCCAAAAACCTAAAGACATTTCCATTGACGATATCGAAGCCGAACTGCGAGAGATCTGGCATAACTACGCCAGCGACGGTTCTGGTGTTGCCACCCGAGCCACCACGTTTAGCGTAATTATCTATGAGCCAGAGGAGATCCAACAGCTGCTGGCGGCGCTGGGGTTTTATAGCAACCCCATTGATGGTGAGCACGGACCAGCGACTCGAGATGCGATCGCAAATGCCCAGAAAGCCTACGATCTGCGGGTCACCAGCCGGGTCGATCAAGATACCCTACAGCGCCTGCGCACCGAATTTCGAGCACTGTCCCCCGAGCAGCGCCGCTATAGCAACGCCGACCTGCGGGGGTTTAACCTCAACGAAGCCCTGGCCGCCCAAAACCCCTGTCGGGTCATTACCCTCTGCCCCACCTTTGACGACGAAGATACGGGCGTCACCGCCCAAGTCTCGGCCTACTGCCCCATTCAAAAAAGCAGTGGTAGCCGTCTGGTGTGCTGCGAGTACATCACCCTGCGGGGCACCAAAAAGGCATTGGATCGAGTCGATAGCCTGGTCAAATCCCTAGTGATTGCCGACCTGCCAAAATTTGTCTGGTGGAAAGCCACCCCCAACCCGGAACAGCTGCTGTTTCAATCCATGGCCGAGGTGAGCAGCTGTATCATTCTAGATTCCAGCTACTATGGCGATCCTGAATCGGAGCTGCTCAAGATTCACCAGCTGGTTGATAGCGGCACCCACGTGGCCGACCTCAACTGGTATCGGCTAGCCCCCTGGCAAGAGCTATCAGCCGCCTCCTTTGACCCGCCCGAACGACGCATGTCGCTGCTAGAGATGGACCAGCTGGGTATCGACTATGAAAAAGGCAATGCGGCCCAGGCGCTGATGTATCTAGGCTGGCTGGCCAGTCGCCTAGGATGGCAGCCCAAAAACTATCAGCTGGAAGGGGGCGATTACGACCTGCGACGCATTACCCTAGCCGCCAAGGACGGGCGCTCCATTGATGTGGAACTAGCCGCCATTCCCGTGGCGGATGTGGGCGAAGTGCTGGGGGACCTAACCGGGCTACGGATGTCCTCTACCAACCTGGATGCCAACTGCTGCACCATTCTCTGTTCAGAAACCGCTGGGTGCATGCGAATGGAATCCGGCGGCGGTGCCCAGTCCTGTTACATTCAGGAAGTGATCGCCATTTCTGACCAGCGCTCCGATCTGTTGCTAGAGCAGCAGCTACAGCGCTGGGGTGAAGATGTGCTCTTCGAAGAGAGCTTGGCGGTAACCTCCCAGATTCTCAACCTGTTAAACGCCCCGGAGGACTAGGGTAACTAGGGAGCAGGTTCAGGGTGAGCGTAGGCTCACGCAGGGACAGCTGCCTAAAGTTAACCAATAGCCTGGGCTAACGGGTAAAAACTAGGGCAGCTATTGCTAGTAGTAAAATGCCACACAGGACAAGGCTGATGGTAAGCTGCTGCTTGAGTTTGGCTATCCGACGAGTTGCGATCGCATTCGCCTGTTCCATTGTCTGGGCCTGTTCCCGTTTTCGCATCGCATCCTGTCGAGTCATCTCTTGTTCATGGATATGGGACTGGCTGCGCATCAAAAACTGATGGTGCTCTTCGCTCAGGCTGCGGACACCGGCCCACGTTCTGGCATCTTGCAAAGCTTGTTCATTTAGCAGCCAGCGATCATCACAGTTAGAAAAACGCCACTTATCCAACATTGCTTGGTAGGGGCAGAGGCTGGTTAAGCGACGCTCGACCCACCAGGCCCTAAAGATTTCGCCATAGATGGGGTTAGCTAGCTTGAGATAAGCTCCTTCTTTTACAACCAGCCCCGTTAGCTGCAGCTCATTTTGGGCTGAGCTGCCGTCCAGGAGGATAATGCGTAAGTTTAAGATATCTCGGTAAATTTCTAGCAGTCTTTGGGCCTGAGGGCTATGTAAAAGCCGATCTTGAATGGTTTTAAGGTGTTCAGGTGTATCCTGCTGCCGCCAGTCTTGTATGATTTTGCGTTCGACTAGCTTAACGATCCGTAGTATGACAAAAAGAAAAAGCCTTCAACTATAAGAGATGACTCCTGAAATATGCGTCGAGATGATTACAACCAAGAGTCAATAACCTACCTAAATTACTCCCGCTCTCGCCACCACCTTGACCGACAGCCCCATACTTTGGCTCAGCCGTTGGATCAATCCCAAATACCACTACTGTTCCAACACCCTCGCCCATAATGCCGCTGACCTCTACCACACCACAGGCAATCCTATCTTTCTTCAGCCGCTGCATCACCTGCACTCGCAGGCTAGATTTACCCATTTGCCGTGAGTTGAGCACATAGCAATACTCCCCAGCTTTGAGAGCATCGTACAGTTCTCGATCTACCTGCCGAGTCACATAGGCGGGCGCATCTTGCTTGAGAGCGCTGCTAACTGTGTATTGATACGCTGCAGCCCCCTCCAAACGCTCTCGAAAATACTCACGATAAATCTCACACAGCATTCTTCTATAGCCAAGATTCTAATGAAAGGTCCATAGATGCTTTCATACGGCTAAAGTCACTATCTGTAGAAACAACCACCAGCTGATGATGCATAGCAATACAGGCTATCCAAAGATCATTGTCACTGATACCTAATGCTTCAATTTTAATTTTTCGCCGTTTCTGACGATCTTTTGGACCAAAGTGACGAATCAAATCAGCTTTTGATTGACCGTAGAGATTTGCGATCGCATCATTGAGACGATAAATCCCAACATTAGCCAAATAGGATTGCACAAGGGCAAGATTCTGCTACTGGCGTTCAGAATTGTAAGCCATGTAGAGTACTTCACCTTGTGTAATGACACTGATAGCAACAGACTGAGCACCAATCCGAGCAATCGATTGCCGGACAGTCTCATTACCCAGGATGAGACGACTAAAGTGGTTTGTATCTAGTAAATACGGGTAACAACTTAAGCCGGGAAAAGCTCTGCGTGTAAAGGTTGTGCCTGATGTGCTTTAGATGACCGTCTAGGCATAGGTAGCTCGTCAATTGTACTGAGAATCCATTCAAATAGATCCGGAAATGGCTGTCCAAAGAGT
>JBCCAQ010000218.1:0-9126 GCA_039814735.1 Cyanobacteria bacterium P01_A01_bin.15 | reverse complement strand
TCAGCTCATTGCTGTACCACTTTTGAAAATCTTGGATAGATGAAAACCTCACTTCCTCACGATGACCGCCATCAAACAGCATGTGGACAATAAATTCGCTTGGTTTTCTAGGCATACCGATTCGCCGATTTAAATCATCGCCCTATTATGGCCCCCCAACTGTCAAAAGTTGCACTTAAGCGCAATTTAATAACGATACGAATACTTACAAATTCCCTGTCTGGTTTCTGGTAGCCCCAAAGATAGCGATAGAGTTTACCTGTATTTTTTGGTTCCGTTACTGTCCCCTAGCAATAGTTCTTGAACCCCATGCTGCGTAAAGTTTCCTTGGCCATCGGTGGCATCGTGCTTATTGGTCTGCTGGCCGTGGGTGGCTGTCAGCTCACCCAGCTGCAAGCATCCGCCCCTAGCGACAGTGCAAAATGGGAGCAGGTGGAAGCGCAAACCCCGGCCGCCACCGTGGATAAAAAAGCCGTTATCAATGGGGGTGAGTTCAACAAATTTTTCCCCACCGCCGCTGACGGCTATGAGCGGGTCTATACCCAGGAAAAAAACGGCTTTGCTGAGGCCAAACTCAAGCAGGACGGCGCTACTTTAGCGATGCTGTCGGTATCGGATACCGCCTCTAATCCCAACGCGGCCCTGAAGTACCAAAATAGCGATCGCACCCTGGCGGGCTATCCCCTCCTCGAAGTCGGCAGTACCACCACCGGTCTGCTGGTCGCGGATCGCCTGCAGGTGAAGGTCCTCTCTCGAGATCCTGACTTTACCCCCACCGAGCGCGAAGCCTGGCTGGAGCAATTTGACCTTGCGGGTCTTGCCACACTGGTTAAATAGCATCACCTGTGACCATCACCGGCAATATCAAACAAGGGCAATCATATGAGCAAGCCGATTTACGAACTAGTCAACGAGCTACCCCAAAAAAATCTCACCGTTTTTGTACTCCGCTCCCTCGACCGGCTGCTGCCTGGAGAATGGGACAATCTAGTCGGGTTTGAAAACACCATTCGCCAGGTCACCGGAGAAAGTGACGCCGCCCTGGTTGAACAAATTGGCGCGCGGGCGATTCAGCTTTATAACGACAAATCTGAGGGGTATCAGCGGGCGCTGTGGCTCTACCAAACGATCGATACTACCGGGCGGGCCTTGGGCCAGGCCGCCCTGGCCAACAAAATGACAGAAAATGTCCGCTTTCTATCCATTGTCAATCGCCTTACCCCCAAGGCGGACAGGGCCCAATCCATTGACCTATCGATGAAGCTAGTGACTGAGATTGTCGCCTTTTGTAAAATCAACGGTATCCCCGGCGATAGCGTTGGTGATTTTGTTAAGGCGCTGGGTGACTACGGCGGCGAGTCGCTGGTCCGTATGGTCGCCCTGGTCTGTTTTGATGGCCTGGTGCCCCTGGGACCCAATTTTATTCAACAAACCGAGGCGGTGTTGGGGAAGCTTACCCCCAAGGATCTCGAAAAAAATCCCGCCTTTAGGGCCATCAAAGAAGCCGTCCCTGGCGGGAAAACCGCCGACCAGCTTAACTTTATCGGGGCCAGCTTTGATTCGGTCAAAGGCTGGATGGGCAACTTTGTTGAGTCTAAGGGGATTACCCCCCAAGGTGTGGTAGACAATATCAAAACTGTTGTGGATGTAGCCGACGACAAGCTGGATTATTTTGGTGCGTTTTTGGATATTGCCACCAACTACTATGAGCATACGGGTATCCAAACCCTTAGCCGTCGACTGATTGAACGCGCTGTTGCTGAAATTTAGTCTTTTCTACTATGGCAATTGTTAAAAATGTTCTGGGTGAAAATCTACAGACCTGCTGCACAAGTCCGATGACCGGCTTTTACCGGGATGGCACCTGCAATACCGGCCCCAACGATCTGGGCTCCCACACTGTCTGTGCTGAGATGACGGCAGAATTTTTGGCCTACACCCAGGCCCAGGGCAACGATCTGAGTACGCCAAGGCCCATGTACCAATTTCCTGGGCTCAAACCTGGCGATCGCTGGTGTCTCTGTGTTACCCGCTGGAAAGAAGCCCACGAGGCAGGTATGGCACCTAGGGTGGTACTGGCGGCCACCCATGAGGCGGCCCTAGGCACGGTCTCCCTGGATGTGCTAACTAAGTACGCCATTGAATAGGCGACCCATATCAGCCGCCGCTCACGGGGGGAATAAACACAACTTCATCGCCGTCGCTGAGGGGAGTATCGGCCTCGACAAACTGTAAATTGATGCCAAAGCGAGTCAGATCCTGCCACTGCTTGAGGTCGGGATGCTGGTGGCAGATGAGATCGCACAGGTCCTTCACCGTTGTCCCTGCCGGTAGCGTCAGGGTCATAGCGGGCTGTCCCAGGGTGTCCTGGTACGCTGCAAATAGCTTCAAAGTTACAGAGATCATGGCCTCGCCTCGCCAGCTTCCCTGTTATGTTAGCGTCTCTTACCCCCAGTCAAAGTCCCTATTCAACGATGTACTAAAACCGCATCCGCCAGGGTATCCAACAGCACCTGCTCCCGGTAGGGTTTAGAGAAATAGGCGTTGGCCCCCAGCTTCATGGCCAGCTGCCGGTGCTTATCCCCCGTGCGGGAGGTCAGCATCGTAATTGGAATGTGGGAGCAACGCTCGTGGGAGCGCAGTTTTGCCAAGAAACCATACCCATCTAGACGGGGCATCTCAATATCACAAACAATTGCACTGATTTCTAACCCCGCGTCCAACTTTTCTAGGGCGTCGAGGCCATCCTTGGCTTGCACCACGCGGTAGCCGTGCTTTTCTAGGGTCAAAGCCAGCAGTCGCCGCACATTTACCGAGTCGTCCACCACCAGGATTGTCGACTGTCCGACGGCCACACCGGGCTGCAGGTCGCTCAGTTTACCGCTGAGGAGGGGGTTGCCATACAGAACCGCCGCCTCCCTGATATTAGACCCCTCACAGCTCAGCACCCAGCGAAGAAATTCCGGTGCATTCAGCAGGGGGACCACCTGCCCATCCCCAAAAATGGTGCAGTTATTAAACCCGGCTGGCATGGCAATATCCCCTTCAACCCGCCGTAGCGCCACTTCCTGCTCACCCCATGAGCGATCCACCTGCAACCCAAACAGCTGTTCGTTATAGCGAAAGATAAGGACAGTCGGCACCGTCACATTGGGACTCATCTCTAAGCTCTCAATGTGGCGAGCACAGTTAAATGCCAGCCACTTAGCCATCCGAATTAATCGAATCGGTTGGCCGTTGCGAGCAAACAGCTCGCGATCACCTTCTTGGTAAATTTCTTCATCAGCAACAATGGTTATCTCCTGAAGATTGTCCGTCGGTATCGCCATGGGTAGCCGATTACTCTCGGTTAGCAACACTCGGGTTACCGAGAGCGTATAGGGCACCGAGATGGTAAATGTTGACCCCTGGCCAGCCTGGGTGGCAACACTGATATCACCGCGAATCTCCTCTAAATTGGTACGGACCACATCCATACCGACGCCTCGTCCGGAGAGCGTAGTAACCTGATTGGCTGTGCTAAAACCGGGTTCAAAAATCAGCGAGAGCAGATCGGTTTCGCTAGCGTTGGCGAGCAAAGACTCATCGAGACCCATATCCTGGGCTCGAGCTCGAATTTTGTCGAGGGGAATACCTCGACCGTCATCTCGAATAGTAATAATGGTGCGGCTACTGCGCTGCTGTGCCGTGATGGTAATGGTGCCCAGCTCTGGCTTGCCCGCTGTCTTGCGCTCGTCTGGCGTTTCGATGCCATGGTCAAAGGCATTACGCAAAATGTGCATCAACGGGTCGTTTAGAGATTCTAAAATGTTGCGGTCAACCAGGGTTTTATCCCCTTCGACCTTAAAATCTACGGGCTTACCAAACTCTAACGACAGTTCCCGCAGCGCCCGTGGAAATCGATTGGTAATATCTGCCAGGGGCCGCATGCGCAGCTGGTTGAGATTGCGCTGCAGCTGGCGTGTGGTTCGCTGTAGATTACGGGATGATTGTTCTGCTGTGTCGACGCTGATCTCGATATCGTCAGCCACCTCCCGCAGCCGTACCGCCGTTTCCAGCATGTCCCGAAAGGGCAGATGGCGCTCGTCATAGCGATCCATCTCTAAGGTATCAAAGCCTGAGGTATTGGCCTCATTGACCAGGCTTTTGTCCAGCGACAGAGGGCCAACGCTGTCGCTGGTCGCCGGTAGCATGAGTCCGCTGCTAGCTGTTTTGTCGTAGACATACCGCAGCTCCACTTCTGAATCTTCTAGCGAACTCAGCCGTTCATTAAGCAGTTTGGCTAGGGTTCTCAGACGCTTGACCTCACTGTCAAGACGATGACGCTCAATGGTCAGGTCTCCAAAATAGTCGTTTAACTCGTTGAGCTGCCGCACCGAAACACGTACGGTAGTATCTGGGGCCGTGTCCTGCGTTGCTGCCTTGGGGACAGTGGCAGGCTGGCTCGAAAAGTGAAATTCGGTCTGGGATGCGGTAGCGTCGGCAGCCGTTGCCACGGACTCTGCAGCTGGAGCAACCGGAGCTGGAGCAACCGGCACCAGCTGGGCAGCGTCTGGGCTGGTGCCGGTTGCTCCAGCCGTTTCAGTAGATTGAATGACCGCTGTCGGCTGAACCAGTTCTTCTAAAGGTTCTGGATGTTTGTTGTCTGCCGCCTGGGCAAAAATATCCTGGTCAGTGGCGGTGTTTTCTGCCTGGGCCAGGATGGTGGCCCAATCATCGTCTGTGGCCCCCTCTCCAAAAGGGAGTTCGTCACTTTCTGATAAAGCGTTGCCATCTGGGAGAGCATCCAACGGCGCTGTTGGCAAACCCTCGGCCCCAGGCACCTCAAAGCTAAGACCCGAGAGCGCGGTGGGGATCTGCTCAATCTGGTCCGCTAGAATTAGGCTTTGGGACTGTCTCCATTCCCCGAGGGCGGCGCGGGCAACTTCTAGAACCTGGTCTTGATCGGCGGCCCGCATGGCCTGCTCAACACAAACACACAGCTCACAAAAAGACCCTAGCTGTAGCATCTCTCCTAGCCCCCCCAGCTCCTGGGATAGGATATTCACCTCCTCGCGTAGCTGGGGTGTCTGGTTGGCTATGGCGGTTTCCAACCGGGCAAGACAGCCCTCAACTTCAGTACTAAAAAGCACTGGAATAATGTCTTGGTTTTCATCTGAAGACAGCAACAAATTAGCGTCTTCGGGATCGGCCTCTCCCAAAATATCGTAAAGCTGTTCAAAAACGGAGATCGCCGTACCGCTCAACCAGGCTTCGTCGGGGTCGTTTTGGTTGCGATCGCACTCAACCACCCGACGCAGCACATCCACTGCCAACAGCAGCAGGCGCTCTAAATTATCATTGATCACCAGCCCATCCCGCTGGACCTTGAGCACTTTTAACGAGTCCTCAAGGCGATGGGCAAAGTCGCTAAGTAGGGTATACCCCATCATGGCAGCCCCCCCTTTAATCGAGTGGGCAGAGCGCAGGGCGGCATTGATGTTGTCCTGCAATATGCCCTGTTGGGCTAGCCCCAGTAGGGTATCGTCCAAGGTCTGTAAATACTCGTCAGCCTCGTCTAGAAACTGAAGCTTGATCTCAAGTTCTTTATCAACCGCCATGGCGTTGTTTGCATCCCTGCCCTATATGACTGCCTATTGATCCTGTTAACATACGCCTTGCTGTTGTTTGAGCGGCGTGCTTTTGCTTGCCCCCTATCAGTCATCCACCTTAAAAGTGGCCATGGACGATTCTAGTTCCCTTGCGACCAAGACGGTCTCCTGTAGCGCTTCCGATACGGCCTTGGAAGAACTCGACGTGCGCTCAGATACCGATGAAATCTCCTGCATCAGTGTGGAAACATTAGCCGCTGTTTCCACCTGGGAGACCGTAGCCACAGAGATTGTCTGGACTAGGGCATCGATCTGTTGAGATACCTCCATCATTCGAGTCAGGCTCTGTTTTGCTTCGTCCACACGACGAGTTCCCTCCACCACCTGGGAGGTGCTATTTTCAATAGCATCCACCACATCGGCGGTCTCTCGCTGGATACTATCTACAATCCGTTCAATGTCTTGAGTGGCTGCTGCTGAACGCGCTGCCAGTTCCCCCACCTCCTCAGCCACCGCAGCAAAACCCTGTCCCTCTTCTCCGGCGCGGGCAGCTTCAATACCAGCGTTGATGGCCAACAGATTTGTCTGGGTGGCAATTTGATTAATCAGTGAGACAACTTTAGAAATCTGCTGGGAAGACTCACCCAAACGTTTTACCTTTTTGGCTGTTTCACCAACGGTTGTTCTCAGTCCTAGAATATTCTGCACTGTCAAATCCATGGCAGAACCACCGGTGATCGCCGTCTCGGATGCCTCGCGAGCCACCACAGCAGCCTGCTGTGCCCGATCGGCCGCCTGGGTAATCGCCATGGTCATCGTTTCTACGGAATCCAGGGTTTGATTGGTACGCTCCGCCTGCTGGAGCGCATCATCTGCTAGCGCCTGCATGGCAACCTCATTAGCTCCTAGGGATGTATTTACCTGAACAGCTGAGGTTTTAACCTGGGTGACGATTTGTCGCAGGCTTTCAATGATGGCATTAAAGAAGTCGGCAACCGTACCAATCTCACCTGCGGAGACATCGGCTCGAACTGTCAAATCACCCCTGGCTGCACCTTCTACATCATCCAAAAGACTCAGCAGTTCCATCTGTAGGATCTCCTGGCGATGCAGCCGTTCTTCAGATAGGGCTTCTGCTTCTAGCTGGGCCTGCTGTTTTTGATTAAATAAGTTGACCTGCTCTACGGATAAACCAACCTGTAGGGCAGCCTGCCTGAAAAAGCCAACGTCCAAGTCATTCCAGCTGCGTGGCCCCGAGCATTGGTGGGCAACCAGCAGGCCAAACAGTTCTCCTTGCTCTAAGATGGGGGCAACTAGGTTGGCCTTAACCTCAAAGGGTTTGAGCTGACCCAGGTGACACTCGGTCAGGCCAGCTTCAAAAATATTATCGGTCGCCTGTACCCGCCCTTGGCGATATCGTTCCACATAGCCCTGGGCAAAACAGGGATCGTTCATATTGGTCCCCAGGGCCACCGGCCAACCCATCACTACGGACTCAGATATAATCTCACCGCTCCAATCTTCGTTAAAACGATAAACAATCACCCGATCCACCTCTAACGCCTTGCGGACCTCATTAACGGCGATGCTAAACAAGCGCTCCTTCTCAATGTTTTTGCGCAAGTCGCTAGTCAGGCTAGCTAGCTGATTGGCCCGCTGGGCCGCCTGGGCCTGCACACTAGCCTGGTTCATCAACGTTCCTTCAGACTGAAGGACGGTATCGGTCAAGTCGTTAAAGGCCGTTGCTAGCTGGCCAACCTCGTCCCTGGCAAACACGCGGGCCTTCACCTTACGATTGCCCGCAGCAAAGGCTTCGGTAGCCTGTTGTAAACGCTTAATGGGATTGGCAATGGAACGCCCTAGCAGCTGGGCTAAAAAGATATCCGCTAAAATTGCCAGCAGTGCGATCAGAAACTGAGTTTGCAGACTTCGGTTGATCAATTGCTGCAGGCTGGCTTCTGAGGTCCCACGGACCAAGAGCCCAATCGCATCCCCGTTGGGATCCTCCAAGGTTCTTGCTGCCATCGCATAGGTGTCAGTCTGCTCGTCGCTGGCAACAACCCGCCGGGTGACAACCTCCCCCTGATTTTCAGCCGCAGTTGTCAGCAGCGTATCGTCATAGATCTCTTCCCCCGGCTGAACCTCATTTTCACCCGGAACTAGGGTCGCCGATGTCGCCAGCTGCCAGCCGTCAGCCTGATCGTTTAGATAAACTGCGCCGTATCCTTCTCCAAAGGTGCTGACACCGTTTTCAACAATGGATAACTTGCCATTGACGACATCTCCAGCCACCAGCACACCCACCAGTCGATTGGCCTGTCCCTGGGAGAATACAGGTGTGACGACATAGCGAATTAGGGCGTTGTCATCATCGTTTGGAAGATCGATACCCTGGCGCTCTAACTCAGTGCGATCAACCAGCCCATTTTCCCTTAGCTGCTGACGTTCACTGATCACACGGGACACCAGCCCGTAGGGATCAAATTCTTCACCCGTTCGCTCCGTTTGGGCATTGACCAAAATTTTGCCATCAAGACCAACAAGAGTGGCATATTCGATGCTGCGAGCATCAATTTCACTCTGTAAAATGTCACGAACGATGGTTTGCTGGCTGGCATCAACCTCACGATCATCGACAATGGCTTCCGCTAGTTCTACGATGGCGGTATTTTCGGACTGCCCGCGAAAGCCAAAGCCCATTTGGTTGATCTTGATATTGTATTGAATGTCTATTACTTCCAGCTCAGCTTGGGCCTGCTTCAGGAGCTGCTGACGACCACCGTTGATAATTAATATCGAGCCCACACCGACCAAACCGATCACCGAAATGACCTCTGAGGAGATGAGGCCAATTAGCTGCTTGCTACTGACGGGTAAATCGTAAAACCACTGCAGTAACGTGCCACGCCGAGAAACCCTCAGTTTTTCACGGGCGTATCGCTGCTCACCCCTGCCGTATTGAACCCCGCGATAGGACAAAACATCATCTGATGGCTGACCCGATGCGGCAGCCCGGCTGTCGGTCAACCTCCTGCCATCGGCGGCGGCTTCTTCGAGCTGAGCGGTTAAACTACGATTTGAGGCTGACGCATTTCTCAAACTGCCCAAATTGTTTGTGGTGTTCTGAGTGTCACCGGTGGGGTTTACTGCAACGCCTTCAAATGCACGGGGGTTTTCAGGGATACCGGTCTGTTTGGAAGCACCTTCCACCGAGCCTACTTCAGGGTTGGGCTCAGCATTTGAGTTTGTGCCAATATCCATGGTCATGAGAACTTTCCTTTAGATATAGATAGCGTTTCAATAACAGTTTGTGGAGCAATCAGACTATATAAAATAATTGGGAAAAGATAGCCGGTTAAATCGCTATATACTGTCCGTCCGTCCGTCCGTCTTAGTTTGTTTGCAATACTGAAGACTGCAAAAGAGATTCCACGTCTAATACAAAAATGGTCGCGTCGTTGTGGGTAACACAGCCTTCAAGATAGGGGACAATAATACTGCTTACATTGTTCGGCGGTGGATGGACGGCCTCCGG
>JBCCAQ010000268.1:0-7213 GCA_039814735.1 Cyanobacteria bacterium P01_A01_bin.15 | reverse complement strand
CGGAAACTTGCCAAGCGAGTATCCGCTGACTCAGGAGTCTCCTCCCAAAGACTTTCGTAAAAGAAGAAAGCCATACCAAGACCAGAGGACCGGGCCGAGTTGGCCTTGGCCTCAATCAGACTGATGGGAACTGGAATATTGCGCAGACCGGTCAAAATACCGGCTGCCGTGGGGATCTTTTGCTGGGCCTCCCGTACGGCGGGCGTGTAAAGCTGCTGTCGAAACGCCCCCAGATCATGGCGATAGATTTGCACAATCAGCTCATCCACCCAGCCCTGACGCACCCACGTTAGCCAGTCCTGCAGCTGTCCTTTATAGGCAAAGTCGTAAGGATTAGGAGCAACCGAGAAAATCACATCATGGCGTCGGGCTTTCACATCCGCATTGAGCGTTTTGACAAACGCCGATAGTTTATCCGCTCGCCACTGCACCCAATGGGGATTGTGGGGATCGTTGGGGACATCCCTGTCGGTTTCCTGCTTGTACAGAGCACGGGTGTAGCTATCGTAGCCAAACTCCACCGGCAGAATAAAGTGATCGTCAAACTGAATGCCGTCGACATCGTAGCGGCTGATCAGTTCTAGCACCAGGTGAGTCATAAACTGCTGTACCTCTGGCCTGAACGGATTGAGCCATACCATGTCGCCCCCCTCTCGGCTCATGTCGACGCGGCTGCCGTCACGCTTTTGGGTCAGCCAGCTGCTATGGATAGTCGCCAGCTCGGATGTGGCCGGTGCCATAAAGCCAAATTCAAACCACGGTATTACCGATATTCCCTGTTCGTGGGCCGCAGTCGTCATCTCCTCAAGAATATCGAAATTCTCCTGGATGCCGCGCCGCACAAAGTGCTGAATACCTGCTCGCTTGGCCGTACCGCTATCAAATAGGGCATAGCCGCCATTCCATACCACTGGATACAGGGTGTTGAAATTTAGCTCAGCCAGCTGGTCAATAGCACCATGGAGTTTGGGACGATCAATGACCACGTCAGTATCATTGGTGGTCACCCACACCCCCCGAATCTCTTGGGACGGTGTTGATTGGGCCAAGGCCACCGCCGGAGTTAGCGAGTGCAGGCTAACGGCAACCAGTAGCGATAGTCCAAATAGCAGCAGCGATAACGGTTTCCAGCGCACAATGCGTGAGTTCATAGCAGTCAGAAATGAGATCCAATGGGACGGCATCGAAATATTTTGCAGAAGTTATAGATAACAACTAGGGATATAGCCGATGTTCGTTTAGTTATTCAGGAACCGACAGACTGTTTCAGAACATACAACGATTCGGGCCTAGAAACTCCGACGACTTAGGGGAGATCAAGGTTTCAATTCTTGTTAGAGGGACGGTCTGCTGCACAATAGTGAGTAGGCGATGAGTTCCCTTGAGCAGTCCCTTGAGAGTTAGCCAGCTAAACGTAAGCTCCCAACAATATTTCCTATGCCCTGGTAAAGCCGTGTTAGATGTCCGTCAGTTTTTTCAAACCACCAACCCTGCTCGTACCCTCGATCCGCAAAAAGCTGACGATCGCCAGCTCTACATCGATTTTTCCGAGGTGCGCGGTGAGCAGATTATCACCGAAATTAAAGACCTGATTGCCTTCTATGAGCCGGATAACCCCACCTGTACGCTATTTACCGGTCACATTGGCTGTGGCAAATCGACGGAGCTGCTAAAGCTGCGGGCGGAGCTAGAAGCAGAGGGGTTCCATGTGGTCTATTTTGAATCGACGGAAGATTTAGAAATGGCCGATGTGGATATCGGTGATGTGCTGCTGGCCATTGCCCGGCGCATTAGCCAGAGCCTAGAAGGCATCGATATTGGTGACGCTAAGGGCCTGCGGGGACTGCTGCAAAGGGCTACCAAGCTATTGATGACCGAGATTGAGCTAGAAGCTGAAGCAACGGTGCCCGTGCCGATCAAAACACCGGGCATGTCAGATATCAGCGCCAGCGCCAGCACCAGTGGCGAATTTTCCCTGGCGGCGGGTATCGGCAAAATCACAGCCAGGGCCAAAAATGACGCCACTCTACGGGATCGGCTCAATCAGTTTTTAGGACCGCAGAAAAATCAGCTGGTGGAGGCCATCAACGACGAACTCCTCAAGCCCGCCATTGGGCAGCTCAAACAGCAGGGTAAAAAAGGGCTGGTGGTGATTGTGGACAATCTGGACCGGATTGACAATCGCCCCAAGGGCTTTGGCCGCTCGCAGCAGGAGTATCTGTTTATCGACCAGCACGAATGTTTGCAAAAGCTGCACTGTCACAAGGTGTACACCATTCCCCTAGCGCTTAAATTTTCCAGTGAATATGGTCTGCTGACGGCGCGCTATACCGACGACCCGAAAGTGCTGCCCATGGTGCCTGTAAAGCGGCGCGACGGAACGCTCTGTGCAGAAGGGCTGCGACTGCTGCAACAGCTGGTGCTAGCGCGGGCAATGCCGGAGCAGTCGGCACCAGAACGCCTGGCCCAGGTGAGCGAGCTATTTGAACGGCCAGAGTCTTTGGACCGGCTGTGTATGGTTAGCGGTGGCCATGTGCGGGACCTGCTGCGGCTGCTTAACGGCTGGGTTCGCAAGGGGCGGACCTTTCCCCTAAAGCAGGAAAAGCTAGAAGAAGTGATCCGAGCCCGACGCAACGAAATGACCCTACAGCTCTCGGCAGACGAATGGGCGCTACTACGACAGGTGCGGCAGCAGCAAAAAAAAGTCGGCGGGGATGATGACTACCAGCGATTGATCCACAGTCGGCTGGTATTTGAATATCGCGACCAGGGAGAGTCATGGTTTGACGTCAACCCCATTTTATTAGAAGCCGAAGAATTAAAAGAATCGTAGGGTGGGTCGTTCACCACCCATCACTCCCGACTATACAGCCAAGAACTACAGGACCCACCGTCCCATTAGCATCCAGAAGGCTCAGGGTAGAATTAGATCAGCAAAGGCTTTATTCAATCCGCTATGTCCGATCCAATCACCCTCGACGACATATACGCTCTGTTCCAACGCTCCCAAGAAGAAGCCGACCGACGCTTTGCCAAAGCCGATCGGCTGACGGCAGAATCGAAAGCCGAATTTGATCGCCAGATGGCTGAGTCGAGAGCCAAGTTTGACCAGCAGATGGCCGAGTCGAAAACCGAATATGACAAACGAATAGCCAAATCAGAAGCTATTGCCGCTCAGGCCAACCAAGCAGTCAACAGCCTCAGCAGCCGCTGGGGACGGTTTGTAGAGAACATCGTTGCCCCAGCAGCGCTACGGCTGTTTCAAGAGCAGGGAATGGCGGTCCAGGAAGTCTATCAGCGGGTGCGTTCGGCTAGGGGCAACCGCAATTTAGAAATTGACATTTTGGTGGTAGACGATGATGTGGCGGTGGCGATTGAAGTAAAATCTCGACTAACTCAGGATAGTATCCGCCAGGTTTTACGAAGCTTGGAGCAGTTTAAGCAAGCCTTTCCCCACTATGCCAGCTACCGGCTTTATGGAGCGGTCGCGGCGATTGAAATTGATAAAGATGTGGACACCTATGCATATAATCAGGGCCTATTCTTAATTCAGCAATCGGGAGATAGTGTATCAATTAGTAATACGTCTGACTTTAAGCCTCGCACCTGGTAACCGGGGGTTACCCACCTGCTGCCGATGAGTACTGTTCCTCCGACTGACAGTTTTGACTTTTCTGAAAATTCCGCGCAGAATCAGGCGGCGCTGGAGGAGTTGACCAGTGCCATTGTTTTTGGTCAGGGGGCCGATACGATTACGCTGCTGCTGGTGCGGTGTAACTACGGGCGTTTGCGGGACCAGATGGTAGCGCAGCTAAGGGAACGGCTAGCAGTGGAAGACCTGCAGGGACCGGTGCAGGTGCTACAGCTAGAAGCAGAGAACCATAACCTGTATGCTCGGCTGCGATCGCAAACCAAACAGCTACCAGGCACGGTCCTAGTACTCGGCGCAGAGCAGCTAAACTCATCAGCATTAGAAGCCTTTTTAGTTGATCTAAACAAGCGCCGAGAAGAATTTCGACGAGAGTTTCAGTTTCCGCTGGTGCTGTGGTTTACCGATGAAGGCTATCGGCGGCTGTCGCAGTATGCCAACGATTTTGAAAGCATTGCCGGTGGTGAGACCATTGAATTTGCATTATCCACCGAGGCGTTGATTCAAGGGCTGCAGCTGGCGTGCGATCGCTTATTCAACACGCTGCTCGCCCCAAACACACCAGAGTCATTTAACCAGCGATTAAAGCAGCTAGATACGGACTATTTAGCAACCGACGAAGTATCCCTAGCGCTGGCGGACCTGCAGCAGCGAGGCGTGCAGCTAACACCAGATTTGCAGGCCGGTGTGACCTTTGCCCAGGGGTTGAATGTACCCAACCAAGACGCTGCTGAACTTTTTGAGCAAAGCGCTCACCACTGGCAAACCCAAGACCCGTTGAAATATGGGCTGGCGCTGTTTTACCTGGGGCGGGCGCGCTACTATGCGGTCGATAGCATTAAGTATCAAAATGCCGACTGGAAAAGTGTTTTGCCACCACTGCAGGAGGCCGTGGACGTTTTTGAGCAGGCAGAGCGTCCTGACCTGGTATGTAAGGGCATTAACCAGCTAGAACGAGTGCTGCATCGCTTGCAACGATGGGAGCAGCTGGAGACCGTGGCAAAGAAAGCAGTAGACCTGCGTCAGCGGTATCCAAACCCTAATAAACAGGCCGAAAATTACGGATTTTTAGCAGATATTGCCCTACAGCGGGGCCAGTGGCAGCAAGGGGCCGAACTATCTCAGCTGGCATTGGATACCCTGGAGCGCCAGGATAGCTGGTGGCGCATGCTGTATCTAGCCCGACTGGCGGAAGCAAACCATCAGCTGGGAGAGCGAGAAGCCGCTGTTGCCCACCTACAAACAGCTCAGCAAATGGGGGTGATGGAGCACCCGACGCTGTATAGCAATATATTGGCTCAGCTACAGCAGCGGCTGCGGGAACAGGAACAGTATTTAGAAGCATTTAAGGTCAAGCAGGAGCGGCTAGCGGTCGAAAAACAGTACGGACTGCGGGCCTTTATTGGCGCAGGGCGGCTACGGTCCCAGCGGATAGAGCAGCCGGGAACGGTACAGACTGAGCGAGCATCGCTAGAAGAGATTGCACCGGAGATTACTGCATCGGGGCGGTATCGAGACCTGAAAGAACTGCTAAAGCGGATTGCGGGCACCACCCATAAGGTGCTGGTGGTACATGGCACATCGGGGGTGGGCAAGAGTTCGTTGATAAATGGTGGGCTGTTGCCGGCGCTGCGAGGGCGAGTATTGAAGAACCGGCGGAATGTGCCGGTGGTGGTGCGGAAGTATACGGACTGGCGGCAGGCGTTGGCGCGGGCGATGGCCCCGCTAAATCTCCCAGGGGGAGACTTTGAATCAAACTCCTTGGGGCGTAAAGAGGCTTTAAATAATAGGCTGCTGGATGTGTTTCGGAGGTGTGAAGAACACACGCTGCGTCCGGTGCTGCTATTTGATCAGTTTGAGGAATTCTTTTTTGCAAATCCGGATCCGTTGCAGCGGAGAGAGTTTTTTGAGTTTGTGGCCGACTGTTTGGAGCTGCCGGGGGCGCTAAAGATTGTATTTTCAATTCGAGAAGACTATCTGCACTATCTCTTAGAAGCACGGCAGCTGGTAAAGCAAAATCAGCTGGGGTCAATGGCGCGAGCGCAGCTAGAAGATATTTTAGGCAAACAGATTCTGTACGAGATTGGCAACTTTAGCCCAGCGGACGCAAAGGCAATTATTGAAAATCTGGCGTCGGGGGCGCGGATGTATTTGGAGCCGGGGCTGGTGGAGGCGCTGGTAGACGATCTGGCGGGACCGCTGCGGCAGGTGCGACCCATCGAGATGCAGGTGGTGGGGGCGCAGCTGCAGACGGATGGGATCCAGACGCTGGCGGAGTACCGGCAGCTGGCGGGGCAGCCGAAGGAGACATTGGTACGGCGCTACCTGGATGATGTGGTGGTGGACTGTGGGGAGGAGAACCGGCAGCTGGCGGAGCTGGTGCTATTTTTGTTGACGGATGAACGGGGGACAAGGCCGCTGAAGACCAGACCGGAGCTGGTGCGGGAGCTGGAGGCGTTGGGGCTAGTACCAGAGACCGAAGAGCTGGACCTGGTGCTAAGGATTCTCTCCGGGTCGGGGATTGTGGTGTATTTGCCGGATACGCCGGACGATCGGTATCAGCTGGTGCATGATTACCTGGCCGGGGTGATCCGGGCGCAGCAGGCACCGCAGCTGGAGCAGCTGGTGGCGGAATTAGAAGAAGAGAAACAGAAGCGACTGCTATTAGAGAGTGAGAAAGCGGACTTAGAAGCAGCGAATGAGGCGGCCAGAGGGGAGCTGATCCTGATTCAGGGAGAGCGGGAAGATTTACAGGCGCAGAACCGGAAGGCGAGGCGGGGGTTGGCTGGAACTGTTGCTGTTGCAGGACTAGTTGCTGCACTAACGGTAAGCAGTGCAATCGCTGCTGGTAAAAGAGCAGATAGAGCAAACAAAGAAGCTGCCGAGATTACACAGCTAGAGGCACTGGCTGGCGTTAGAGAACTTGAAGCTAATGTGGACGTTGGAGTAGCTGGCTTGAGACAGGGTTTGGCTACAAGCCGAGCAAACACAGCCATTAAGCGAGAGCAAGAAGCTCAGAAAAAGGTTGAAGAAGCCCAACAGCAGGTAGCTGTATCTAAACAGGAACAACAGATAGCCCAAGCTGCTATCGAGAGTGCTCAAATAGAGCTATCGGCAGCCCAGGCTGCTAGCCAACAAGCTGCGAAAGATGTAGAAGTCGCCAGAATAGCCCAGGAAAATGCCTTTCTAAAACAGGAAGAAGCACAGAAGGAAGCAGAAGTTGTACAGCGAATTACTGTCTTGGAGCGGACTGGCACCAGCGCATCTCGGTCGTTTCCATTTCAAGAAACAGAGGCTTTATTTACCGCCTTCAAAGCATCTAAAGAAGCCAATGAAATTTTTAAGCAAGAAGGGCAAGACTATTTGGCTGCTAGTCCTATATTGGCATTACAAACTGGATTAAATAATATCCGTGAAACTCGTTTGACGGGCCATCAGGGGCGTGTTTTGCAAGTGGCGTTCAGTCCTACCGGAGATCAGCTTGCCACGAGCGGTGCGGATGGGACCGCGCGACTGTGGGACCTAAACGGAAATGAAATCGCCCAGTTTGAGGGCCATCAGGGG
>JBCCAQ010000340.1:0-4478 GCA_039814735.1 Cyanobacteria bacterium P01_A01_bin.15 | reverse complement strand
GGTGCAAGCCTACATCCGTCAACACAACCTTTACCCATGCCCGAGAAAAACCACCCCCACCCCCTAGCTGATTTTAAGGTTGGCATTGACAATGTCATCTTCTCAGTGGATGCCAACCAGCATCGGCTGCTGGTGTTGCTGGTCATGCGCCATGAAGATCCTTTTTTAGGCCAGTGGTCTTTACCCGGTACCCTCGTCCGCCAGGGTGAATCTTTGGAGACAGCCTCGTACCGAGTCCTGTCTGAAAAAATCCGGGTCGACAATCTCTATGTGGAACAGCTTTATTCCTTTGGCGGACCCAAGCGCGATCCCCGTGAAGCAGAGAACGCCTTCAATGTGCGCTATCTGTCGGTCAGCTACTTTGCCCTGGTGCGCTATGCCGAGGCCGAGCTTATTGCCGATGGCGTCAGTGGGATTGCCTGGTACCCTTTGGGTCACTTGCCCAGCCTGGCGTTTGACCACCACGAGATTCTTACCTATGGCACCATGCGGCTGCGCAACAAGGTCAAATACAGCCCCGTCGCCTTTGATGTCCTGCCTGAGATGTTTACCCTGAGCGATCTCTATCAGCTCTATACCACCATCCTAGGAGAGGACTTTTCTGACTATTCCAACTTTCGCACGCGGCTGCTAAAGCTGGGCTTTTTAACAGATACGGGGATCAAAACTTCCCGTGGAGCTGGCCGACCGGCCAGCCTGTATCGGTTTGATGCGGAGGCGTTTGAACCGCTCAAAGATAAGCCCATGGTGTTTGTATAACTAAACCTCGTACAGACGTTCCATTATGTACAGACGTTCCATGGAACGTCTCTCCAAATTTTCCAATACGTACAGCCGTTCCATTATGTACAGACGTTCCATGGAACGTCTCTCCAATACCTATAATCATGAAAATTGCGATCGCTCAGCTAAACCCCACCGTCGGCGACCTGACGGGCAACGCGCAACAGATTCTAGCCATCGCCCAGGATGCGGCCACCCGAGGGGCACGTTTACTGCTCACACCAGAACTCTCTCTGTGTGGCTATCCACCTCGGGATCTGCTGTTGCGTCCTGGCTTTATTCAACAGATGCAGACGGTGGCGGCCCAGTTGGCAAACGATCTGCCAGGGGGACTGACCGCCTTAGTGGGGCTGGCTCAGTCTAACCCCGATGCGGGCACCAAGGGTCAAAAGCCGCTTTATAACAGTGTGGCCCTGTTGGCAGATGGCGCTATCCAAGCGGTGTTCCATAAACGGCTGCTCCCCACCTACGATGTTTTTGATGAAGACCGCTATTTTGAGTCGGGGATCATTCCCAACCACTTTTACCTGAGCGATGGCGACAGCTCACTCCACATCGGTGTCACCATTTGCGAAGATCTTTGGAATGAAAACGACTTTTGGGGCCAGCGGGCCTATCAGCTCAATCCTACGGCTGAGGTGGTGGCTGCCGGGGTAGACCTGGTGATCAATCTCTCCGCATCTCCCTTTACGGTCAATAAACAAACCCTGCGGGAGAAGATGATCGCCCATGCGGCCCGTCAGCATCGCTGTCCGATTGTGTATGTCAACCAGGTGGGGAGCAATGACGATCTGATCTTTGATGGCTGCAGTGTGGCTATGGATCGCCAGGGGACTCTGGTGGGCCGCAGCCGCAGTTTTGAACCGGCTATGCAGGTGGTGGAGTATAGCTTTGAGCAACGGGATCTGGTTCCAGGAGCCCTAGCCCCCGTGTCTGACTCCCCCGAGGCGGAGATATGGTCTGCCCTGGTGCTGGGGGTAAAGGACTATAGCCGTAAGTGTGGATTTACCAAGGCCGTTGTGGGTCTAAGTGGCGGTATCGACTCGGCATTGGTGGCTGCGATCGCAGCCGCTGCCCTTGGCCCCGACAATGTGCTGGGTGTCCTCATGCCCTCCCCCTATAGCTCCGAACATTCCGTCGGCGATGCAAAAAAACTGGCCCACAATCTTGGGATTGTCACCCAGACACTGCCCATCGGTGACCTGATGGCGGGGTTTGACACCACCCTAGCCGATCTTTTTTTCAACACCGAGCCAGGCATCACCGAAGAGAACCTGCAGTCTCGCATCCGAGGCAATTTGCTCATGGCCATTGCCAATAAGTTTGGCCATCTGCTGCTATCCACCGGCAACAAATCAGAAATGGCCGTGGGCTACTGCACCCTCTACGGCGACATGAATGGCGGCCTGGCTGTGATTGCCGATGTCCCCAAAACCCAGGTTTATCGCCTGTGTCAGTGGCTCAACCACAGCCTTAAAACCCAGGTGTCCCTTGGTCTGATCGACGGCGCTGGCGGAGATGAAATCATCCCTACCAATATTCTCACCAAACCCCCCAGCGCCGAGCTACGCCCCGACCAGGTGGATCAAGATTCGCTGCCCGCCTACGATGTCCTCGACGATATTCTCGAACGGCTGATCCAACATCACCAGTCGGTGGCCGACATCGTCGCGGCAGGTCACACCCCTGAGGTGGTACAAAAAGTAGTTCATCTGCTCACCCGAGCCGAGTTTAAACGTAGGCAGTCACCCCCGGTGCTCAAAGTGACCGACCGTGCCTTTGGGCTGGGCTGGCGTATGCCCATTGCTAGCCGCTGGCCCCTAGCCCGATAGGCCGTAGGGTGTACGTCTGACCCTATCGTACAAACTACTTGAAAGCGCTGAGATACAGCAGCGATGGCTAGCAAATTTGGCGTATCTTTGAGAGCAGCGAGTGGGCAATTCTTAAATTTTTGTTAAACAGGTATTCCCTTACGGACGGCCAATTTAATGTTTTATTTTATACGGGAATACCGGCTTTTGTAAGTAATAGCCACAGTGTTGGCCACGACTTGGGGAGCTATCCCGACCTACGCTAAGGAAATCGATCATGCATTTAGAAAATGCTTCAAATGGGTTAGGCGCTCACCAAGGACGGATACAAACCGCACTTTAAACCAAGGCAGGTGTACTTTAAGATACTCCGTATAGTCGTACTTAAAGACATGCAAGGTTATCCACTTCCCTTAGGTTTGACTAAGATAGCAAAGTATATATTTTGTGCCATAAATATGCTACAAGCCCTACCCATCCTTTTCCTTGCCAGTGTCGTTATCTTTCTTTTTCGAGTAACATTTCCCCCAGGTCCGCCAAAGCCTAAACCGACATCTGCTGAAAAACTAGGGGAAGCGCTTGGAAAATATCTTGGGGACTACGATAAGAAAATTGAAAAAATAGAGAAATATAGTAAAAGCATAGATGAAAAAATAAAGAAATAAAATGATGCATTTAGTGAAAGCTTAATGTTCTCTATAAGCCTGCCGGATAAAAGGCTATACCCTTTACATAGTTCGTTTAGTCAATATGCCTTCAGGATCGGGTTAAAGCGTTTGCCCTAAGTCTTGTCACAAAGGTCTTGGTTTTGCAACAAGACTTAGGAATTGGTCAATCTCTTTCAGTTCTGAATAGAAGCAAACGCTGGCTAAATCGTAGTCAGCTTAGCTACTGCCTAGGAGCCTCTGTCCACGGGCGGAAGCCAGCACGGACGCAGGTATCTAGGGCCGTATCGACCGCTAGCTGAGCTTCATCACCCAGGTCCACCACGCAGGTGCCGTAGCGCTCGGGTAAAAGGCTGCGGCTGCAGTGCTCCAGCGCATTTACCGACGGCTGCTCTAGCAGGGCTTGGTGAATGTCGATGGTGCAGTTTGCCACTTCCTCGGGACGGCGGGAGCGCTCACATCCTTCTAGGGCATCCGCTGCGCCAATATCTGTGACCCGACTGACATCGGCCACGCACTCTCCTAGGGCGCTCGGAAATCGGGTGCCCGCACAGCTGGCCGTGGCTTGCTCCGTTGTAACCCCGGTATCTGTCAGATCCTGTACGCATTCTCGATAGCCGTCATCCTCCGCACCGTAGGTGGGCAGTGCCACGAGGGAGGCGGCGGCAAAACTCAGCGCCGCTGGCGCTAGCAGCGACCGACGTGTAAAACGACTCCAAGTAGACATATTAATCATATTAAGCATTCTCAATAGATCCAATAAAACAGCCATTGCCAGACAGCTCCCGATGTCCCAAAGCCGACGCAAAAACGGCGGTGCTGCCGCTGGCAAACAGGCTACCCATGCATGGTAATCGTTAAATAGGACAGCGGCTGAAGGGACAGCGGTGATTTTTTAATGATTGACCTTATGAAACCCTGATTTAATCTACAGTGAAGGAGTGATAAAGACACGACCGCCGCTGAGTTATGGAGATGAGTCTGCCTGTTTTGTTCCGCTCTGAGGCTCAGCCACGTCAGACACGATTACAGCAAACGATCTAGAGGGTATTTAGCATGCATCTGAGTGACATTAAGCATCCTAACCAGTTGCATGGCTTGTCTGTGAAACAGTTAGAAGCCATTGCCCAGCAAATTCGTGAAAAGCATCTTCAGACGGTAGCTGCTAGCGGCGGACACCTAGGCCCAGGACTGGGCGTGGTGGAGCTGACCCTGGGGC
>JBCCAQ010000131.1:0-14132 GCA_039814735.1 Cyanobacteria bacterium P01_A01_bin.15 | reverse complement strand
CTTTTTAGAACTTCTTGCTCGAATGTCGAATCTGTGACTTGTGCGGCTGACATCCCTACATTCCTTGTCATCAAATATCAGATTCCCACCATAGCTGATTTTGGCCTGTGACTTATATCAGCATTGGGAAAATCAACCTTAAGAATACCGCTTTATGAGCGATTTCACTGTTGCGAACATTTTTTGCAAAGATTTTATTGTTGGCCTCAGTCCTAATGCTGGCTATGGTTAAGGGTGCCAATTAACCATAAAAACCTAGCAAAATTAGAATATCAGAGCTGGTGATATCGGTGCATAAGATCGTTTCTATAAACCTTATACAGGAACCGCCTAAACCAAATAGGTTTAGGCGGAGTGTGGTGTGAGGAGTGAACGGAAACTTCCGTCTCCGCTTTCAGTCTCATTGTATGTCAAGTCTCAGCTTTTGCCATCCCCTACACGCTAGGTCTGACGAGGATCTTGAGTTTATTTTCTCGCACCCGTAAGAAAAAGCAGAGATGAGTGACGCTGGTCATATAGACCTAGTGATGTTGGTCATAATCTAAGGCAAACTGAATTTAACCAGCATAATTTGTTGCTAGAGATTACTATTTTGAAAAAGCTCAGGCGACATATGAGGCTTTAGTTTTCACCAGAAAAAATGATTGCTCCCAACTGAAGTTTATTTACCCATACCTAACTGCTGAGCTTTTTGGTAAACCTTGCCTTCTGTCAGTAGGGAAGGGGCAATCACGACCTCCACCTGCTGCATGCCCTTAAGATCTTTAGCGCCGAGGGTGCCCATACTGGTTTTTAGGGCTCCAAGCAAATTGTGGGTACCATCGTCTAGCTGGGCTGGCCCTCGTAAAATTTGCTGGAGGCTCCCTGTGGTACCTACTTGGATGCACGTCCCTCGAGGCAGTACCGGACTGGGGGTAGCCATACCCCAGTGAAAACCTCGTCCGGGAGCTTCAGCTGCTCGGGCAAAAGGGGACCCAATCATCACAGCATCGGCACCCGACGCAATCGATTTGCAAATATCCCCCCCTGTAACTAAGCCACCATCAGCAATAACGGGAATATATCGTCCGGTTTCCCGGTGAAAGTCATCCCGAGCGGCGGCGCAGTCGGAGACGGCGGTTGCTTGGGGAACACCCACACCTAAAACCCCCCGCGACGTACAGGCGGCCCCAGGACCGATGCCCACAAGCACCCCAGCCGCTCCAGCCTTCATCAGTTCCAGGGTGACTTCATAGGTAACGCAGTTACCTAAAATCACTGGCATGGGCATCTCGGTACAAAAACTGGCTAGATCTAAAGGAACCACCGACTCAGGGGATAGATGATTGGTTGAAACCACCGTGGCTTGGATAAAAACAAGATCGGCTTGGGCCTCCGCGACGGTTTTACCGTACTTGGCTGCTCCCATGGGTGTGAGGCTAACGGCTGCAATCCCACCTTGGGCTTTGATATCCGAAATACGTTTCTCAATGAGTCCTGGCTGAACAGGCTGAGCATAAAGTTCTTGCATCAGGGGGACAAACTCAGTTTTGCCCACGGCTGCAATTCGGTCTAAGACAGGGCCGGGATCTGCGTATCGGGTTTGAATCCCCTCTAAATTTAAAACACCAAGCGCACCCAGCTTTGACAGCTCTACAGCCATGTGAACGTCAACAACGCCATCCATTGCACTGGCGATAATCGGAATTTCTCGTTCGATGTTGCCAAGGGTCCAGTGAGTGTCGGCTAGCTCAGGATCTAGGGTTCTGGGTCCGGGCACCAATGCGATTTCGTCAATGCCATAGGCACGTCTTGCTGTTTTGCCACGACCAAGTTGAATGTCCACTTATTTCTCCTTCCCAAGATCATTAGGCTAGCCTAGCAAAGAAAGAAATCGATACTCAATTGTTTGTTGGCAGGTCGCTTAGGAATCTATCTGATTAAACGTTTACCCCAGGGAGGGAAGTAGTGTTGGGGCTCCAACCTGGGGACAAAGCGCCTATTTTGAACCATACACTTTCGATAGAATAAAAAATCCTCCATAGGATGTATGGGGAAAAGACCTGACGATAGCCGACCGGTGCTTGGGGGGCGATCGGGGTATGCTCAACGATAAGCTTAGAAAGAGGTCATGGGATTGTCTCTCCGGACAGTGCTGTGACCCCATCATTGAATTATGGGCAACCACCGTGAATTTATCTTCACTAAAGTTCTTCAGGAATCTGCGTACTAACAATCGTCAGTTTGCAGTCATTGGCTTAGGTCGTTTTGGGCGAGCTGTCTGTCTGACGCTGCATGGTATGGGCTATGAGGTCCTGGGCATTGATTCTGACGAGACTCGTGTCGCCCAGGTTTTGACAGATCAAATTGCGGCCCATGCTGTCCAAATGGATTCTACCCAGCCTTCAGCGTTGCAAGAAGCGGGCATACCTGACTTTGATACGGTAATTGTGGCCATTGGCAACTACATTCAAGAAAGTATTATTACAACGCTCAATGTAAAGGAAGCTGGCGTTGCCAATGTGGTGGCCAAGGCGTCTACAGAGATTCACGGTAAGCTCCTCCACCGGGTTGGGGCCGATCATGTGGTATTCCCAGAATTTGAAATGGGCTGTGAGCTGGCCCGATCGCTAACTCGACCTGGGGTACTGGATCGATTTGAGCTAGATCCTGACCACAGCATTGTGGAGGTGGTTGTCCCCCAGGAATTTGATGGTAAAACCATAGTGGAGCTGGATTTGCGCAATCACTATGGACTGACGATGATGGCTATCAGTCGAGAAAATGCCGTAGATAAGTTTGAGATTAACCCCAGTCCGGTAACCCGTCTTAAAGCTGGAGCGCTCATGGTAGTGGTGGGTGCTAACAAAGGGATTGACAAACTGCCCATGTAGGCGGCAAGCACAGGGGCAGCCAGCCGATGGGCCGGCCAGTTTGCTCGGTGGGACCATCGATGGACATCTGGGACACATTGAGACGTATGAAAGTTATTGGTCTAATGAGCGGTACCTCCGTAGATGGGATTGATGCTGCCTTAGTTGAACTGACGGGGGCCGGTTACGGTGTACAAAGCACGCTGTTAGCTGCCCATACCGCTGACTATCCGGCTGAGCTTCGCGATCGCATCTCGGCCCTGTGTCGCGGAGAACCCATGGCTCCAGCGGACATTGCTAAAACCGATGATGACATTGCGATCGCATTTGCCGCCGCTGCCAAACACCTAGGTCCAGCCGACCTGATCGCCTCCCATGGTCAGACGGTCTATCATCGACCCCCAGCTGCAAATCGTCTGGGGTATAGCTGGCAGCTGGGGCGCGGTGAGCTGATCGCGGCCCTGACCCAAACGCCAACCGTTAGTAATTTTCGAGAAGCTGACATTGCCGCCGGTGGCCAAGGGGCTCCCCTGGTTTCCCCCGTAGATGTCAGCCTCCTTAGCCATCCCCACCGCCACCGCTGTGTGCAAAATATTGGCGGCATTGGTAATTTTACGTATCTACCGCCCTGGGACAGGACGGGCACCCTACCGGCCGGTATTGTTGGTTGGGATACGGGCCCGGGCAACGCCCTAATTGACTGGGCCGTTCATCGATTTAGCAAAGGCGAGCGCACCTACGATCACAACGGAGAGTGGGCGGCCCAAGGCAATGCCTGTCAAACGCTGATCGCTCGGTGGCTAACCCAACCCTTTTTTAAGCAACCGCCGCCTAAATCTACCGGTCGGGAACTCTTTAGCGCCGACTATGGTCAGCATTGTTGGCAAGAGGCCCAGGCGCTCGACCTTAGCAAGGCCGATTTTCTCGCCACGCTGACCGCTTTTACCGCTGCAGCAATTGTCGATAGCTATCATCATCTGCCGGTTTTGCCCGATGAGGTGCTGCTGGGCGGCGGTGGCAGTCGCAATCGATATTTGCGATCGCAGCTACAGTCGAGACTACCTGGCATTATCTTGCACACCACCGACGACGCAGGCATTGACAGCAGCTTTAAGGAAGCTATTGCCTTTGCCATCCTAGGATACTGGCGCTGGCACCACCACCCAGCCAATCTGATCGCCGTCACAGGTGCAAGCCATCCCTGTCTGCTTGGCCATGTCCACAGAGTGGGGGGAATGCATTCATCGACACCCGACCCTCAATAAAAGATATAGATTATGACGGCATCACGGTAGCAATCGCTAGGAGACTTCCTCTATTCTGAAATGGCCTTCAAGCGCCCATTTCAACCGGTCACCTCAACTTTAGTGATCGTCAAGCATTCATAACGCTACATGTAGATCATCGCAAAGCCATCAGGGAGAACACGTGAGCCACAGTTTTCTGATCGAACCAGGACGCTGGACCCTTCAAGGTAGCTGGTTAGCCAGGGATTTACTCCCGATTACCGTCAAAGGCAAAATCTTAGTTGCCTGGAACAGCAGTGACTGGTTTACGATGGTTACCAAACTTGTCTTTCCCAACGGTGAACTGGAGGATATTGCCCTGCAGTATAAAGGCCGGATTGCAGCGGGCGATCGCCAATATACCTTCGTCCTACAACACAGCATGCTGGGACGGGTAGAAGGGGAAGGTTGGCTCGCCCCAAGCTCCATTGTTCAGCAGTACTGGGCTTTACAAGATAGGCACATGCGTACCGGGTTTGAAACCCTCTATCGTCTTAGTCCCAATCGATATCATTTCTCTGGCGGTATTATGACCGGGCACCATCTCACCAGCACCATGGAAGCTGTAGTTGAACGCCATCAGGGCTAGGCCGCTATCCTTTGACGTCCTAACTGCAATACACGACGCTGGTGGCCCTGGGCATAACTTATATCCAGGGAAACGGGTATTTTAAGAATGTACCCATCCCCAGAGATCTTTTGATGACCCCGTTGTTTTCTACGCTGACGGCGGTCTGTCTTGGACATTTACATGTGGTGGTGTACCGACGATAGTTCCACCATCCATAATGGTCTCAGCAGTAGTTGTATTATTGGCTTAGAATTGCCGTATTCAATGACAGACAATAACTTTGGTCGTAGACTCGCCAATCGCTATGAGCTGATGGACTCCATCGGTCAAGGCTCCATGGGAAAAGTCTATTTGGCTGAGGATATGCTTTTGGGGGGAGTACCTGTTGCCGTCAAGTTTTTGGCTCAAACCCTACTCAATGAGCGCATGACTCAACGCTTTATGCGAGAGGCGATGACCTGTGCCCAGCTAGGAAACAATAGTATTCATGTCGTTAGGGTAACGGACTATGGCGTTGCCGATGACGAAATTCCCTTTTACGTTATGGAGTACCTAAAGGGAAAAAATCTGGGTCAGGTGATCCAGCCACAGCCGCTGCCTGTTCCTCGTTTTTTGGGGTTTATCCGACAAATTTGTCTGGGTTTAGAAACCGCCCACAGGGGAATCACTCTCAACGGACAGGTGGTTCCCATCATTCATCGAGACATTAAGCCCAGCAATATTTTGGTCACCAAAAGTACCAGTGTGGGGGAGCTGGTCAAGATTCTGGACTTTGGCATTGCCAAGCTGCTGCAGGTTGATAACAGCGAGCAAACCAGCAGTTTTATGGGCACATTGGCCTATGCGTCTCCAGAACAAATGGAGGGCCAAGAACTTGACAACCGCTCGGATATTTACAGCCTTGGTATCATGATGTATCAAATGCTGACGGGCACTCTCCCCTTTCGACCCAGCAGCAATACATTTGGTGGTTGGTACAAGGCTCATCGTTCCCAGGAGCCGATACCTCTAGACAATCTGTCGCCCTATGGGCCTCTGCATAAGGCACTAAAAGAAGCTATTATGAGCTGCCTTGCGAAGGATCGCTCCCAGCGTCCTAGAACCGTTAGCCAGCTCCTCGAACATCTAGCCCCCCTAGAAAGCCGATTTGGTCGCTCGCTTAATCTTAGCAATAGGATTGAGGATACCCTCAGAGAACTCCCCGTTGTTCCCAGGGCAGAAACCCCTAACGAATCTGAAGAAGAGCGGTTTTGTCGGCTGCAGGTATGGCCTAAGGACAAACCTATTGCAGAGATCGTTTTCCCGCAGCTGCTAACCATGAGCAATCGTCAGCTGCCCACGCTTTGGGTCATGCTGCCCCCCCAGGAAATTGAGCACCGGATCAGTGATACCGGCTCCAATAATTTTTTGTGTACCCTTAATCCTTATCCCATGGTGCTATGGATTACCGCGTTTTATAGCAAGCTGCGGGGGCCTCGGTGGTTGTCTAGCTACCTGGATCTTAAAAATCCTAACCACCAAAAAATTATTTGGCATTTAGGAGAAAATGGGACTTACCGGGTATTATTTTTCTCTAAGGAATTTCCCAACCAGCTGATCAGTTTTCGCAGTCTGCATATTGCTTCTCCCCAGCGAAAACTCTTAAAAGAGTGGACCATGATGGCTCGCTCGACTATGCCAGTTGGCAGTCCGCAGAATAGCAAAAATATGCTGAAGAAAGAGCTAGGCGATCATCTTAAGCCTCAAATGCTGCTAAGTTTTCAATCGATGGCTTCGATTTAAACTCAATGGCATTGCCCAAACGGCTATTGACTCTAATCGAGATTCAGCTGAGATTGGGAAAATGAATGATGGGATGCCAGCTTGAGCGCAGTAGGGCACTGGTAAAGCTGGGTACAGACCATTGCAAAATGCCCTTAGATTTGCCCGAGGCAATTGCGATCGCAGAAATGTTATTCACCTCAGCGGACTTTAATATTTCAGGCTGAGGATCCCCCTGTCTGATTTCAGTAAATACCTCCACGCCCGATGATTCCAACTCTGCCCTAGCCTCATCGAGCATTGTCTGCACCTGCTCTTCTGACTGTCGTAACTCCACACGGATGCACTCATCAATCACCCAGCACAGCGTGCAATACCTAGGATACTCACTGGTCTTGGCCGCCATTTTGATTTGTGACAGCAGATATTTGGCGCTCTTGCTGCCATCATAGGGAATCAAAAGATGGGTAAACAACTCTTGACACCGCAGAGAGAGCTCTTGCTCCCGATACGTAGATACCAACTGTGGACGCAAAATAACCAGCGGTATGTCCAGCTGCTTAGCAATGCCCACCGTGGTGCTGCCAAAGAGCCTTTCCTTTAGTAGAGAACGAGTAGGCATCCCCAGGACAAGCACATCAGCCTCGTAGCAACGGACGGCCTTTGGAATGTTGTCTATCACTCGCCCTGAGCGCACATCAATAAAAACCGATTTCTTTTCTGGTAGCGAGGCCTCACCGGCCTCAGCTAGCCGATGTTTGGCATCAGCTACAGCATCGTCATCTACCTGCGGGATTTCACGACCGGTTGTTAAAGAAACATTGTGAAAAAAAACTACTTTATCTATGCCGGACTGAACCAAATCAGGAACAAACTTGACAAGCCGCTGCAGGCTATCACTAAAATCAGTACAGACTAGCGCACATTTGAACATCTGGCTCACTCCATCCTCATTGCTGAGAAATTGGGATTGACTAATGCCTAATAATCTTCTGATGGAAAGGCATCGTATGCAATGCTTTTCAAAATTCCAAGGAACATCAGTTTTGGAAGGCTATCACCACTACTGTAATATTATCTCGTCCACCGCGCTGCTTAGCCGCATCGACAAGTGATTCAGCGGCAGTTGGACAGGAGCGAATTGACTTCAAATGCGTTGCAATCAACGGATCTGAAAGCTCCTCCGTTAGACCGTCACTGCAGAGCAGTAGCCGATCTCCCCCCGATACATCCAGCGTTTGAATATCGATACGATTTAAATCTTCTCGCCCCAAACATTGAGAAAGCACGTGACGCCAGGGGTGGTGTTTTGATTCATCCACCGTCAGCTCTCCATCCTCAATCGCCTTAGCAACCCAGGTATGGTCAGTTGTGATCTGATCGAGTTTGGCTCCGCGTAAACGGTAAAGGCGAGAATCACCAACGTGGGCACACCAGGGTCGATTGTCATGCTCTCGAAACATGACGGCAACAGCCGTTGTCCCCATGTCTGCCCGTTCAGGGTGATGATATTGATCCTTTAAGATCGCATCGTTGGCAGCAATAAATGCCTTCCGCAGCATCACATCTGGAGCTTCTGAACTCTCCCAATGGTTATCTAGATACTGATAAATAGCTTCTGTGGCCAAGCGGCTAGCTTCCTGGCCACCTGTATGCCCACCCATGCCATCAGCAACTACAAAAAAGCGGCCTAAGTCATCCAGGTAGTAAGCATCTTGATTACTAGTTCGCAGTAATCCTGGATCCGTTAAACCGGCAAAAAAGCGTTGCATAAAGCATTTAGGCATAAAAAGAGCAGCTATGGCATGCGGTCAGCTCGGCTAAGACGCATCAGAGAGCGCAGCAGCGCTATCCCTGATACAACAGCAAGAAACGCCATTCCCAAAGCAATCCAAGGCAGCTGACTCACCAATAATAGGGTGGCCGATAGGGTAAACGTGCCCAGCAGCAGGGTGTAATTCGTCATCAAATTTACACTGCTGAGACGGCGAAGTGCACGGTCGGTTTCAATGGAGCGGACACGGACACGAATATCTCCACGATCCAAACGATCTAGAGAATCTTCAATACGTCGCGGTAAGCCAAATGCTGAACTGCCAACCTGGGCAGCTTGCCGACCAATCTCACCGATCAGTCCATTACTAGAAGAGTTAGAGACGTTAGTCATAAGCTGATTAGCAAACGGTTTTGCAGCCTCCATAAAGTTGAAATCTGGATCGAGTCCTTTCCCCACACCTTCAAGGGTAGAAAAAGCTCGCATAACAAAGGTAAACGTAGCTGGGAATCGAAAAGGCTGGTCGTAGGCAACGGCATATAGATCATCGCTGATAGCTGTAATGGATTGCTCTTCAAAGGGCCTATCCATAAAGTTATCTAAAATATACTGAATAGAGCGCCGTACGGGCCCCATGTCATCAGTTTCTGTCAGGGCTCCCAAATCAACCAAAGAGGCCATTACCGTATCAGCATTTCGCTGCGCCACTCCCATAAAAGTGCGCATCAATCCATCCCGCGTAATCGGTTTGATCTGGCCCATCATGCCAAAATCATAAAAGATTAGCGCGCCGTCTGGATTGACAGCGATGTTGCCCGGATGGGGATCGGCGTGGAAAAAACCATCGTTGAGCAACTGGTGTAGGTAGGCTTGTGCCCCCAGCTGAGCTAAATGCTGCCGATCTAAACCCGCCGCTTCAAGCGATTCATAATGGCTGATTTTGATGCCGGGTAGATACTCCAGGGTCAGTACCCGCTGGGATGCGTAGCGCCAATAAATGCGGGGGGCTTTGACCCAATCAATATCACGAAAATTGCGGCGAAAGGTATCCGCGTTACGGCCCTCGTGTAAAAAGTCAATCTCTAGCCAAAGAATACGGCAGCATTCTTCGTAGATGCCAATCCAATCTCGACCCTTGCCCCATTCGGGATGATTCTGAAAATATTGAGCAATGCCCTTCAAAATGGACAGATCGATCTGAAACAGTCGCTGTAAATTGGGCCGCTGAATTTTAACAACGACTTCTTCACCTGAGTACAGCTGTGCCCGATGAACCTGCCCTAGACTAGCGGCTGCTAAAGGAATAGGGTCAAAGGTTTGGTAGAGTTCCTCGACAGGTCGCCCCAGGTCGGCTTCAATAATTTCCTTAACTTGCTCATAGCTAAACGCAGGCACCTGATCCTGGAGCTTGGAGAGTTCCTCGACATATTCGGCTGGGAACAAATCAGAGCGTGTAGAAAACAGTTGACCCAACTTGATAAAAGTAGGCCCCAGATTTAAACAGGTATGGCGAATCCACCGAGCTTGGGCTCGTCGTCGGGATGCCTGCTTCTCGGCAGTTAGCCCGCCGGTATAGCTCCAAGCCTTACCGTACAGCCAGCGCTTGCCTAGCAGAGATAGAAAAAATGACCAGATATCAACAAACCGCTCCGGACGACTGTATCGTCGGTTCCATCGATAACGTTTTTCTACCGGTACGCTAAAGTCTTTTGAAGGAAGCTCCGCCTTTTCTAAAACAAAACCTGGAGCTGTAGACACCGGTTGAGGAAGGCTGACGTCACCATCTTCACTGGGTGAGCGCTCTGAAGAAGGCTCACCCAGTGAAGAATAGTCAGTTGGTTTGGGAACTGTAGACACGCAGTCTCCTAGATGGCCAGCGACGTGATAAAACGATGAACTTGAAAATGACTGTTGACCCTATGAGTTAGGAGTCTGGCCGTGGTGTTTGCCCAATTAGGAAGAGGACCGATATTGCTGCAAAGCAACTCTTACTTGAGCAATCTCAGCTCGTAGATTATCAATCGTAGCCTGCAGATCTTCACCTGTACTCGAGGGGTCAGCGTCAGAGGACACTACTGACTGGGAAGACTGAGCCTGTTCAAAGACGTCCTCTACAAACCGATGTAGCCATTCTCTCTGTTCGGCATCAAAGCGACCAGCACCGCTTATCCCACTCGTAATGGCCTCTTCAACTTTTTCACCGATGGCCTTTGCTAAAGCGCGACCCAGAAAAAACGCTTGCAGCGTTGGATTGCTCATAAAAAATTACAGGTATCTAAGCGACATTATACCCATGGTTTAAGACTAGCTGAGGCAAAATACCTAAAGCTACTAAACTATTTTGCGGGTAGAGCTTTTTTGACCCAGCCCCAATTTTCTTACTCAGGTGATGTGTCAGTTGGTGAATTAGGGGGGGGATCAGAGGCTTCTGTATCTGGAGAAATAATTACAGGGCCGTTGGGAAATGGATGGTCTGACGCTGCTCGCTTGTCAAACCAGGTCTGGGCATCGGTGGCAGAATCGTCTTCTATCTCGGGAGCAGCCTCAGGTGCAGGATCGAATTCCCTGGCTTCTGTTGGTGCTTCGGGAGTCAAGGTTTCTGTAGTATCTGGGTCTTCGCCGCCCGTTGACCTTTGGGGTGTGAATTCACTATCAAATGTGGCAGGGGTTGGTCCCGGGACATTTGGGGCTACGGCATCTTCAACGCTGTAGTCCTCAGCGTAGTCCCCGTCGCTATCGGCATCACTGTCCACCTCGTAGTTTTCAATGCCTCTTGACGGTTCTCTATCTATTAGATCAGGTTGGAAAGCTTCGTCTTCCCAGCTGGTGTCAAAGCGGCTGCGGTGAGGCTCTGATGGTACCTCCGGCGGCCATTCAGCTAGCGGAGGAAAGTCTTGCTGAGGCTTAAATAGAGTCGTTTGGTCCGTGGATAAAACTTGGAAACGCAAGGTGCTGCCAAGGGCAATGCCCAGACCACTGGCAACGGCTGCGGTTGCTTTTAGAAAAGATAGTCGCCGCCTAGAACCTTTGCCAGATTGTGACTTTGAATCTTTTTGGGTTTGCTTGACGAATGGCGGCATTATCTGCATTGGCCACAATAAGATTTCGTTGAAAATAGCTAAGGGTGGGGGCATGGTGCCCCCATAGATACTTTAGAATGCCATTCTGTGGATTACGGCATATTGGATTTTTGTAAGTTTGGGTGAATGTGGACTGGGATTTAAAATTTCCTTAGCTTTTAACTTTATCGACAGCCGTGGGGATATGGCAATGGTAGAGGTTAGGTATCTTTTAGTTTGGGTGCCTGATTGAGCCAGGGCAAGGGGCTCGGGGAGATAACTATTAGTTTTCTCTGACGGGTTCTGTAAGGGGATAGTGATCTCTAAGATACGCTTCGGCTGACGCCACCGATGTGATGCTGCCGTCTAATGCTGCATGGGTAAGTGCGTTGAGTATCTGGCGATATAGGGGGCTAGGGGGATACCCTAGGCGTCTGAGATGATGCCCATCAATGGGGGGACGGGTATGGATGAGCTGGGTTATGTAGCGCCAAACATGGGTGCCGATCTGCTGGGGGTGGCGCACACTTGTCAATAGTAGGGTGGGTAGGTCGTAGGGAACCAAGGTTTGGTAGACATCGCTGGGTTGATCGCTGCCATTGAGCTTCGTGAGTAACGTGTTTTCAACCGCTGTTAACTGCTGCAGACGCTGAATTGATCCGAGGGGTAGCTGTAGGTTAGTGGCTATTTGCGATCGCATCTCTCCCCTGGCTAGTAGCACCTCCAGTCGCATTAGCCAAGATTCCACCCCAATATCCTTACCGACTTCGGTGGTAAATTGTTGCTGCCAGCGGCCCACGCGATGCATCTGCCGCCACAGCTCCGCATCGATAGTCAGGGATGGATGTAAACAGCTCAGTGCTCCCAGCTTGTCTAGCAGCCCCAACGACTGAGCCCAGTGGTCCGTCTGAAAAATATAGGCTAGCTCGGCCTTGAGACGCGTTTGCAGGGCCGGCAGCCGTTTCCGTGTCCTTTGCGCCTGTAAATCTGCGTAGATACCGCTATCTACCGCATAGCGAATAAAGGTTTCAGTTTGAGCGTCAATGGTAAATCCCAAACGCACCGCAAATCGCACCGCTCGAAAAATGCGGGTGGGGTCTTCAATAAAGCTATTGGCATGGAGTACCCGTACCTGGCGCTGCTGAATATCTAAATAACCTCCAAAAAAGTCAAATAGCAGCCCCGGCTGGGGAGAGCTCAGGCGAATCGCCATGGCATTGATAGTAAAGTCGCGCCGATAGAGATCTTGACGAATCGAGCTAGGTTCCACCTCTGGATTGGCGGCTGGATAGGGATAAAATTCCGTACGAGCAGTGGCAATATCAATCATCAAAGGGGCGTGACCAGATTGCGCCCGCCAGATTAAGGCCGCTGTTTGAAATTCCCCATGGACCTGTAGCTCAGCGCTAGGATACTGCTGCTGTAGCTGCTGGGCTAAAACCACACCGGCTCCATCTACGACCGGTGACCGAAAGCTATCCACCACCAGATCGATATCCTTGAGGGATACAGCGGTGCTGGCAGGTGCTAGCAGCAGATCCCGTACCGCACCGCCGACTACATACAGATGCCATCCCCGCTCCTGGGCAGCCGTTGCAATTTGGCTTAGCAGCGTCCACAGGTCCCCTGATGCCGTGGAGTAGCCCTGCAAGGACGTCTGTAACCGCTGGTATACGCTAGTCTGCAACGGTGCTGATGTTAGTTTGTCCTTGACCTGGGGCTGATAAACCTGTCGCAAAACATCAGTACGCGTCACAATACCCACCAGCCGATCGCCATCTAAAACCGGTAGTCTGCCCACATCGTAGGTCACCATTAGGGATTGAATTTGACTGAGGGAGGTGGATGGCGTGATGGTTTTTAGGCTGAGTGTCATATAGCCCTTGACCGGGGCATGGCTAAACCCGTGGTGCAGGGCAAGATCAATATCTCGCCGCGAGATGATGCCCTGCAGCTGTCCCTGGTTGTCGGCCACACACAGACCAGAGTGGCCATAGCGCAGTAAAATTCGCTGGGCATCGGCCACGGTGGTGGCGGGACGGATGGTTCGTACCGGTGATGACATCAGCTCCTGGGCGGTAATCAATCGGGTATGGGATTTGGCTAGGGTGTCCCGGAGCTGATTGAATACGGCGTCAGGCTTATCCGTTGTCAGATTTGCGGCGGCGGCACAGCTGTGACCACCGCCACCGTATGGCTGCAGCAATGTTCGACAATCTAGACCAGTTTGGGGATGGGTGCGACTAATTAGCGTCAGTCGAGTTTTGACCTTAGCTGTATAGGTGACCGCTAGCAGCAGGCTATCTAACCCCAGCAGGGTCATCAAATGACTGGCCAGCCCCGACAGACCGGGCACAAAATCTGCTGTTTCAAGATAGACAGAACCCACCGTATATCCTTCAATCTGCTGGAGGTTTGACCTGTCTAGGGCCGTGCTAAGCAATCTTTGCAGCGGTTCCGATAGCCCCGGTTCTACGGATTCGGCAATCGTCTGTTGGTTGGCCCCCTGCTCCATCAGCCAGGCTAGGGCACGGGCATCTCGAGGGGTGGTTTGGGCAAATGTCAAAGACCCCGTATCGCCATGGATGCCTAGGGCCATGACCGTGGCCTGGGTCGGTAAAATTTTCTGATGAGACCGTTGTAGGGCCTCAACTACAAGGGTAGTGGTGGCTCCGACCGCCTCAATATGGTAGCTGCCAGGTATATCAGGGGAAGAGCCCGTATGATGGTCGTAAATGGCAATGGGTAGCCGGGTTGCGATCGCATGCTCAATCCAATCTATCGCCGCTCCTACCCGAGCGCGATGGTGGGCATCCACCAGGGTAATTG
>JBCCAQ010000038.1:0-26114 GCA_039814735.1 Cyanobacteria bacterium P01_A01_bin.15 | reverse complement strand
TTCGGTTGGATTATGAAAGTGGCAGTATGGGCAAATGATCATCAGTGGATAAAGAGGACCGTTAACAATAACCGCAGCTGAATAAAAGTAACGATGCCATAATCCACCATTCTTGATATTAAGAACAGTTTGAAACCCTAAGCCTAGGATAGAACGTATGACAGCTAAATACAGTTCAGCATAGCCGATCGAGAAAGCAGATGTTGGTACAAAAGCAACCAAGTCAGCTTTGACGACGTTTGGAGGACGAATGAAAATGCTTGTTGCCAGCTGTGTTGGGCCAATTACAACCTTTTGTTAACTGACGTAATTGACCCCGTTCGTCAGGGGTGAGATACCGCCATTGGCCCGGCTGAAGATGCTCCACCTGTAGGCTACCAAGCCTAACGCGTACCAGACGGAGTGTGGGAAAACCAACGGCGGCGGTCATGCGCCGCACCTGACGGTTTTTGCCTTCTTGCAGGGTGAGCTCTAACCAGGCTGTGGGGATATGTTTACGGACGCGAATTGGTGGGATGCGGGGGGGCAGGGCTGGCGCTTGGGACAGCAGCTCCACCTGGGCGGGTCGGGTTGTGTAGTTACGGATAGTCACCCCCTGGCGCAGTCGGTCAAGGCTCTGGCCATCGGGAATCCCTTCCACTTGAACCCAGTAGGTACGAGGATGACCAAATCGGGGATGACACAGCCGCTGCTGCAGGGGGCCATCATCGGTGAGTAGCAGCAGCCCTTCACTATCGCGATCGAGACGACCGACCGGATAGACCCCTGGAATGGGGATAAAGGCTTTGAGTGTGGTGCGTTTGGACTCGGTACGGGTATCGGTGAACTGGCTCAGGACATCGTAGGGTTTATAAAAAATTAGGTAACGATAATCCATGGAAGCTGACGATTCTTGAAGCTGTATTGAGAAATGGTGAAGTAACTTAAAGAGCTAGATATGCTAAGTAGATTCGGTCAATGTGGGTATCGACAATTATGAATAACGCTCCTAGATATCGGTTTGTTTGCACGCTAACCTTTGGTGATATTTACGGTCAGATTATCGTCTGGCTGATTGTATTGTTTCTAAGTTTGGCCACTGCTCTCGGTTTGATGGGGGCTAGCCGTCCTATCTATGCGCTGGTATGTGTGGGGCTGGTGTTAGTCCTGTCACTGCCGTTTTTGCTGTTTGCCTTTGTGACCACCCTAATCAACCACATTGAGTTTAGTGAGATGGATGCGGCCAGCAGCAGTCAGAAACTACCCTTTGCCAATCAAACAAAAACAATGTCGAGTCAAACGGTTTCCTAGCCGTCGGCTTCAGCTGGGTCGGGGGCCTCGGCTGGTGTCGGCTCGGCCGGTTCAGCTGGGCTGGTCTCAGCGGGGGTATCAGTTCCCGCCGCCGGGCTGGCCTGACCTTCGTTGATGAGTTGCTGAATGCGGTCTTTGAACTGTACCGGGGCCAGGGATAGGGCCGTCTCAAACAGGGGTTGAGCTTCGTCTTCTCGCCCCTGGTCTCGCAGGACTAGCCCCTTGGCTAGCATGGGGCGAAAGTCGGGGGTACCCCCGAGGCTTTGGGCATCTTGAATGGCTGTGTCGTAGATTGCGATCGCGTCCTCATATTGAGACTGCTGGGCATATATCTGCCCTAAAAGCAGCTTTACGGCGATCACATCGATGCTGCCAGGTTGGATTTGATTGGACTGCTCGGCGGTCTCCAGGGTATCCTGCAGCAGACCCACCGCTGCCTGGGGCCGCTCTTGAAGCAGGAGTAACTCCACCAGTCCCTGTAGCGCCTGGGTATTGCCCGGCGTCGTGGTCAATATGCTGCGGTAGGTCTGGGCTGCCCCTTCCAAATCATTGAGTTCCTGTTTAGTCTGGGCAAGCAGAATGGCATAGCGAGGCTCCTGGGGGTTGAGCTCCGCCAGCCGGGCCAGGGGTTCAGCCGCACCGGCCAGGTCCCCAAGACTGATGCGAGCCTCCACCAGCCCTTCTAGGGCCGCCTGGTTGTCGGGTTCGCGCTCTAGCACCAGGGCATACCCGTTGGCTCGACCCTCAATTTCCGCCTGACGGTCGGCTGTCGTGGCCGCCGGTGTGCCGTTATCGTACCCATTTCCCTGATTAAAAGCAGCCTGGATCAAGGGACCCAGGGAGACAAGCAGCAGTGCGGCGACAGCGATAAATAAAATACTGCCAACCAGCCAGCGATTGCGTTTGACAGCCATGGGCCTATCCCCTCAGAGCAACTTGCCCATCTTAAACCCAAATGAGACAGCCGTTGTGATGCTGCTCTAGCGACAGTCCACGAATCGATTGCGCCACCTAATTGGCCAGAATATCCTCAAATTGCGCTGACATCTGGCAAAACCTATGAATGGTAACGTAAAAGTGGACAAGCTATAGAATATTCAAGTCGGCTGTCAGTCATTTTTTGGCCAGACAACCTTGGTTTATTAATCTAAAAACTGTTAGGTTCAACCAAATGATCTTTATACAAACCATTTCACTTTTATGATCTCTAGATAAATACGGACTTACCGATAGGTCCAATATTCAAACCCATAGACAATCCTATATAGCCACGTTCCAACGGTTTCAGTAAGCAGATTTTCCTTGTTCAGGAGGTTTTTAGATTAATGAGTTCTGCAGACAGTCGCCCCCCCAAACCGCCCAACACCGCATCCGATAGCACCTCGGATGCTAGCGCAGCTGCTGGCTCTAATCGTCCTGCTCTCAAACAGCCACCTAGACGACCTGCCAAGCCCGCGCCCGTTGAAGAACCCCCAAAAGAGCCGGTGGAACCGGTGCCAGCCGCCGCTGCTGTAGCTCCACCGGCTAAGACGACCGCTGAGACGACCGCCAAGACCACCGCTGAGACGACCACAGCCGCTCCAATTGCCGAGGCAGAAGCAACCGATGATGAGGCCGAGACGGTTCCCAAGCCGAGGCTGCAGCCTATTTCACCCCCGAGTGAGCCGATGCAGTACCGAGCCATTGGCCTGCTCAAAGGGCGGTACGAACCCTCGGAGGAAACCTTTAACCGAGGCAATATTGTCAACCACGACGGCACCTCCACCTGTGCGGTGCTTTTAGGACGTACCACCAGTCTTGTTAAAAAACACCTAGACCTGGAAAAGGATCACCTGTGGGTTGTCTATCCCCGCACTATTTTTCAAGACGATATCGGTATTGCAGTCCAGGTGGTGGGCGTTTGGGAGCCTGAAACCCTGGGCGATGAGGAAGAAGAAACGGTCGAAGCCCCGGCGGATGCCATTCAGCCTGACTACTTCTCGATTCGCGGAGAAGTCAGCAAGTATGACGAGCGCAAACAGGAAATCACCATCAGCATTGTGCAAAAAATGCGCGCGGGTAAACAGCCAAAGCGTCCTTTTAAGCTGGTGATTAACGGCAGTATCGGTGTCAAAACCATCGGTTACTTTTGGGATCTGCACGTGCAGCGAGAAGGCAACCAGTTTGTCCTTACCGAGGGCAGCTACGTCGCCGCTGTCCCACCGAAAAAGAAATCTAAACAGCGGCGACCGCCGCCCCAGCGGTGGCAAACGACGCCCGCCCAAACGCTCAGCCCCCCGGCCAAAACCTAATTTGACAGGTGCCAAAGTCGACAAGCAAGTCGAGCAGCAAACCGTTGTCAGCGTTGTCGATAGCAGCGCCCCGGCGGACGCGGACAAATCTGAGGAGTAGGTTTAGCGGTGCCCAGGCGAGCTGGGCACCCTAATTATTTTGGGGTAAAAAGGCTGTCTGACTGGGTAAAGGAGCCACGGGTTCACTGAGTTCAAACTGACCTTGGCTAATCCAGTCTTTGAGGGTGGAGGCCACCTTTTGCCCCATGTAGAGGCTTGATAGGGGGGCCGTCCTCACTCGACTACCGTTGATGGTAATGTGACCAGACTTTAGTTGCTGGTAGCTCACCAGACCAAAGCTGGGACGCACCCGGCGGGGAATTGAAAAGTCAATGATCGGGGCAACGATGTCTCGGTCGCTGATTGTACAGCCCTGGAGTACGGCCTTGTCTAAAACGGGAATAGGAATCCCCACCCCCAGCATTAATGAGGGACCATAGCCGCTAAAAAAGCAGCCCCGCACCCACTCTGGCTGCATCTGTTTGGCATCTCCAATTAGGGCCACGGTGGCTGCAGGACCAATGGGAGCACCGTTGGGTAGGCGCTTTTGCCGGGGAAAATGCTGGGTTCCTTCCCAGGCGATATAGCCCGGTGCCCCACCGACAAACAGCCTGCTACCGATGCCAAGGGTGCGCATTTGAGGATCGTTGAGCATGGGGGAGAGTGCCCCCGTATTGGCATAGACGGCATTGCCCAAAAAAGGCTGTAGCGGTCCCAAATAGGTCAGCAGCGGCCGATCGCTGCTGTTGACACCCACAATAAAATTTTGGTAGAGGTTGCGGGGATTAAACAAATAAAACTGATTGATAGTGTCGCGGGTAATGGAAATATTTAAGGTGGACCGGGGATAGCAATCGCTGACTTGTCCCAGGGCTCTGAGACTGACAGATTTACCTGCAATCAGCTGGGCGATAACGTGGCCACCGCCCTGTTCGGGAATATCATTGTCAGCCGTGTCGCCCCAGGGGTTGCTACCGACGGGCTGGCTAGCACCAAGATAGAGATCGACAGCCCCAAATCCGGCATAGGCCATGACCCCGTCTAAATAACACTCGCGAATATTGATGGGGGGGTCGGTGTGGCCCAGGTTAATGATGGCCCCGGAGGATTCCATCGGTTCAAATGTGCCGGTGGTTACCACGTCCACCATGGCAGTGGCGGCTTCTAGACCTAAATCGGCCACCTTGGCTTTGGTTTCACTGGCGGTCCATACCGTGACACAACCATCGCGAATTTTTTGATTGATTTCTGCAATGGTGCGGGTGGTGGCCATGGTGTAGTTGCCAGGATTAGGGCTGACGCAGACGACTGACTAGCCAGCTGCCCAGCACGATTGTGGGCAGCAGCACCGGCACCAAGGCCGCCGACTCTGGGGGAGCCATGGCGGGACCTGCCCATTTGATCAGAGCGCTGATGGCGGCGGATGCGATCGCAATTTTGACTAGATACAACCAGCTATCCATGGGCAGTCATAAACCAAAATGTGGTGGGCAATGGCCCTAGGGACGTCGAATATTGATACAGCACCAGTCACCCCGTCGCCACAGGGTAGCCACCATCCAACCATGTTTTTCCAGGGTATCGGCGACCCATTTCGACTGGTCTAGGAGAACGCCGCTCAAAACACCCCAGGTAGAGTCTTTGGCAATGGTATTAAAGTGGGGGATCAGTTCAACAATCACCTCAGCTAGGATATTGCAGACAATGCCATCAACGGGCTGATCTAATATCAGGCTGTCGATGCTACCCAGGCTAACTTGGATGCGCTCGGGATCAATGTCGTTGAGGGCGCGATTTTCTGCCGTTGCCTTTACCGCCAGGGGGTCCGTGTCTACCCCATACACCTGATCTGCCCCCAGCAGAATGGCACCAATCGACAAAATCCCCGACCCACAGCCAATGTCAGCCAGGGTGAGGGGCACCGGGCGGTCTTCCCCCAAACGCATTTCCAGCGACTCTAAACAGAGCTGGGTGGTGGCATGGGTGCCGGTCCCAAAGGCCGATCCTGGATCTAACTTAAGTACTAGCCGCGATGGATCGGTGGGGGGCTCCATCCAGGCAGGATTAACCAGCAGCCGGTCGCCAACGGGCTGGGGCTGCCAGTATTTTTTCCAGCTTTTAGCCCAGTCTTCATCTTCGATCAGGCTCCAGGTAACGTGGGGTTGCTCAGGCAACCCCAGACACAGCGCATCCTGCTGAAGCCGCAGCGCCAGTGCCGCCAAATCCATATTGCCAAACTGCTGCTGGGGAAAATAGGCCTTTACCTGGCTTTGCTGCCCCCACTGTTCACTGGCGGTGCCCCTGCCATTCCAATTTTCAAATCGCCAGAAGACCGTATCCTCTAGCCGTGAGGAACAGGTAACTTGTATCTCCCACCAGGTGTTTGCCAAGGGTTTATGTAAGGTGTGTTTCTACCCCTATTTTATAAGGCAACGGTGTAGGCATCGCGGATGCCAGGCACTTTTGTAATTTCCTCTAAAATGCCGTCGGGTAGGGGATCATCAATGCTGAGAACCATAATGGCATCGCCTCGCACGATCTGACGTCCGACCTGCATACTGGCAATGTTGACATTAAAGCTACCCAGCAGCGAGCCGATTTTGCCGATAATGCCCGGCATATCGCGGTGCAGGGTAAAGAGCATGTACTTAGTAGGCGGCACATTGATGGGAAACTGATTAATATCCGTGATGCGCACCTCACTCCCCCCCAGAATGATACCCGTTACCGCATGTTCCCCCAGGGAGCCCTGGGCCGAGACATAGAGGGAACCGGTAAAGTCTTTGACGCTGGCATCGCGGGTTTCAATGACTTTGATACCGCGCTCCTTGGCCTCAATCGATGCGTTGACGTAGTTGACCCGCTCCCTGAGGGCATTGGTCAGCAGACCTTTGAGGGTGGCAATGACAATGGGTTTGCTATCTTGATTGGCCAGCTCTCCCTGGAGCCTTATCTGAACCTGCTCCACCCGGCCACCGGCTAGCTGCCCAACCAGGTTGCCCAGGGTTTCAGCCAGCTGTAGATAGGGCCTTAGTTTTTCAAGGATATCGGGGCGCAGGCCTGGAATATTAACCGCCGATCGCGCCGGTAGCCCAAGCAGCACATCGCGAATTTGCTCCGCCACATCCACCGCGACATTGATTTGGGCTTCAGCGGTGGATGCTCCCAGGTGGGGGGTAAGGATGACGGATTTGCCCAGCTCTCGCAGGGGGCTGTCCCCCAGGGGTTCGTCTTCATAGACATCCAGCGCGGCTCCAGCAATGGTCCCGGACTTAATCGCGTCATAGAGAGCCGCTTCATCGATAATGCCGCCCCTAGCACAGTTCACGATGCGGGCGGTGGGCTTCATTTTGGCCAGCGCCTCAGCATTGATCAAATGGGCGGTCTCGGAGGTCTTAGGAATGTGTAGGGTAATGTAGTCAGCCTCTTGAAAAAGTAGATCAAGGTCCACCAGGTTACATCCCAATTCGGCGGCCCGCTCTTTGGAAATAAAGGGATCATAGGCCAGGACATTCATTCCCAGGGAAAGCGCAACCGTAGCCACATGGGAGCCAATTTTGCCAAGACCCATCACCCCCAGATTTTTTTTGTAGACCTCTACACCGGTAAACTGCTTGCGGTTCCAGGCGGAGCCTTTGACCGATTTATCGGCCTCGGGAATATTGCGGGATAGCGACAGCATCATGGCGAGGGCATGTTCCGCCGCTGCGATGGTATTGCCCTCAGGGGAGTTGACCACCACGATGCCGCGACGGGTGGCGGCGGCCACATCGACATTATCGACACCCACCCCGGCTCGACCGATAATCTTGAGCTGGCTGGCGGCCTCAATCACGTCGCTGGTGACCTTGGTACCCGAGCGAATCATCAAGGCATCGTAGTTGGGAATGAGCTGTACAAGCTCTTGGGGAGAGAGTTTAGTTTTTACGTCAACCTGGGCCACCTGGGCCAAAATATCGAGACCAGACTGGTCGATCGGGTCGGAGACAAGTACCTTTGGCATAGCTCGGGAGGGGTTTTTTTCACAGGGACTGATCGTACTGCACGGCTGTAGCGGTACAAATCCTTTGGCAAATTATGGATCGTGGCTATCGTTACCGATGTTACAAAACGTTTAAGTTTTAGGGCAATGGCAGGGGATCGCTTTTGGGGGTGAGCGTGTCTAGACCGTTAAACAGGTCGGCCAGAATGGTATTGGAGATTAAAAAACCATCGGGATCGCTCAGGCGTAATCGATGGCGTCCCAACACCGCCTGTCCTGAGGTTAGATAGGGGTGTAGACACCTCATGAGCATGGTAGTAAAGGCGGTGCCAAAGACCTCGACAAACGGGGTGATGTCGATGCCGTCCGCTAGCCGCAGACCTACCATCAGGCTGTCGGTAAGCTGCTCTGCGGGAGACAGGGCCGGTGTTTTGAGAACACCCCCGGCCTGGCAATAGTGGCTGACCCACTGACGATAGGTTTGCTGGGTTCGAGGGCGGGCCACTCGCTGGCCCTGGGTATAGCTGGTGGCCCCCATGCCAAATCCATAGAACGGACGGTTTTCCCAGTAGGTGCGGTTATGACGACACTGGTGGCCCGGTTTGGCATAGTTAGAGATTTCATAGTGGCCATAGCCTGCGGTCGTCAGGGTTTGCTGGGCCAGCCGGTACATGTGGACTGTCGTCTCTTCGTTGGGCAGCGGCTGGGCACCGGGCTGATACTGCTTACCAAAGGGGGTTTGGGGTTCGATGGTGAGATCGTAGATGGACATGTGGTGGGGTTGAGCTGCGATCGCAGCCATTAGCGATCGCAGCCACTGCTCCTGGGTCTGGTAGGGCAGCCCTGAAATCAGATCCAGACTCCAGCTGGGCACCTGGGCCATATCATCCACCGCCCGCTGGACATCGGCCAGCCGATGAAACCGCCCGCAGCGCTCTAGCAGCCCATCGTCAAAGGCCTGCACCCCCAGGCTAACCCGATTGATCCCCAAACCGCAGTAGCCTTGCACCTGGGCCAAGTCAAAGGTACCCGGATCCATTTCCATGGAAATTTCTACATCCGTAGCCAGGCCAAATTGCCGATCGAGGGTTTGTAATATTTGCTCAACCTGAGGTATGGAAAGCAGTGACGGGGTCCCCCCTCCAAAAAAAACGGTCAGCATTGGCGGTCCTAGAACCGGTGTCGCCCTAATTTCCTGACACAGCCAATCGACATAGGTGCTAATGGTGCCAGACGTTTCCCCCCGCTGACGGTTGCCAATCACCGAAATCGGAAAGTCACAGTAAAAACAGCGACGACGACAAAATGGAATATGAACGTAGGCCGATGTGGGTTTGGAACCATGTAGGAACATAAAGGCATTTAGGGAGAACCTAGCGGTGGGAGCATCAGTGACTATAATGACGTTGTTTGAGCCTGACTGAGGGCAGTCCATCGCATCAGACTATTGTCAGATGACTATCCCAACAGGCGCACACTAAGGTCGACATCATTCGAATGCTAGACGCATTAATTATCATCTCATTCACATTTGCTGGAGCCGGTATCGGCTTTTATAGCGTTGATCTGCTATCACCTCAGGTTTTAGAGCAGGTCAACAATATTGAAGGTCTAGGCACCGTCATGGCCGGTTTTGGGGGGCTGATCGGCACCGGTTTAGGGATCGTAGCCCAAACCAGCTATCGACGCTTTGAAACCCAAATTCGCACGCTGCCCCCCGACCGGATCTTTGCTAGGGCCATTGGCCTGATTGTCGGTCTGCTGATCGCCAACCTGATTTTGGCCCCTGTCTTTTTGTTGCCGATTCCCAGTGAGTTTGGCTTTATTAAACCCCTGGCGGCGGTGATGAACAGTATTGTGTTTGCCGTATCGGGGATGAATCTGGCCGACACCCAGGGCCGAGCGCTGCTGCGTTTGGTCAACCCTGGCAGCGTAGAAAGTATGCTGATAGCAGAAGGTACGCTCAAACCATCGGCTCCCAAAATTTTGGATACCAGCTGTATCATTGATGGTCGCATTGAGGGCCTATTAGAAACCAACTTTCTCGAAGGTCGGATTGTTGTACCCCAGTTTGTTTTACAGGAACTGCAGGCTGTAGCCGACGCCGCCAACGACCAAAAGCGGGTCCGAGGTAGACGGGGACTAGATATTCTTAACCGATTGCGGGCCGCCTATCCTGAACGGGTAGTCGTCGATCCGGCTGACTATACCGATGTGGGCACGGTGGATGCCAAGCTGGTCAAGCTGGCCCAGGAAATGAATGCCATGCTGTTGACCAACGACTACAACCTCAGCAAAGTAGCGCGGGTTCAGCAGGTGGCGGTGCTCAACATCAACGACCTCGCCAAAGCCATTCGTCCGGCCTACCTACCGGGGGATGATATTGAGATCAAGATTCTCAAAGAGGGTAAGGAAAATGCCCAGGGCGTAGGCTACCTAAACGATGGCACCATGGTAGTTGTAGAAGCTGGTAAAGGCTACATTGGCAACAATGTTCTAGTCGTGGTGACGGGGGCGTTGCAAACCTCCGCAGGCCGAATGATTTTTGCTCGGCCAAAAGAGGTGGCAGTCTAGTCAAGAGCGCCCCGGTTTCTGGTCTCTAGGATCTATGCAAAAATCCTGTTGACTCAAGCAACCGGGGTGCTCAGAGGTGCTACTCCCACTCGATAGTGCCAGGGGGTTTAGACGTAATATCGTAAACAACCCGGTTAACCCCTTCAACCTCATTGACGATGCGATTAGAAATCACCTCTAAGAGATCGTAGGAGGGGCGAGACCAGTCAGCGGTCATCCCATCTTCACTGCTGACAAAACGCAGCACAATCGGATAGGCATAGGTGCGCTGATCCCCCATGACCCCAACGCTACGGACCGGCAGCAGTACCGCAAATGCCTGCCAAAAATCATGGTATAGCCCTCGATTTCGAATCTCCTCGCGCACGATGTAGTCAGCATCGCGCAAAATATTTAATCGCTCCGAGGTCACCTCACCCAGGATGCGAATGGCAAGACCCGGTCCAGGAAAAGGCTGACGCCGGACAATTTCATCCGGCAGCCCAACGGAACGACCAACGTTACGGACTTCGTCTTTAAATAGTTTCCGCAGGGGTTCTATCAGCTTAAACCGCAGATCCTGAGGCAGACCGCCAACGTTGTGATGACTTTTGATCTTGACCGCTACCCGCTCACCGGTTTTGGGATCAACGTTAGTATCGGCAGACTCAATCACATCGGGATAGAGGGTGCCTTGGGCCAGGTAGTCAAAGGGGCCTAGCCGCTTGGACTCTTCTTCAAAAACGCGAATAAATTCATGACCGATGCGCTTTCGCTTTTCTTCTGGATCGGTAATGCCTTTGATTTTTTCTAGGAATTGGGTGCGAGCCTGGACATACTCAACCCTGATGTGGAACTGTTTGTCGAAAAATTCGACCAGCCGCTCGGGCTCCCCCTTGCGCATAAATCCCTGGTCAATAAACATACAGGTAAGCTGATCGCCGATGGCATGGTGCAGCAAAAATGCCAGAGTCGATGAATCAACCCCCCCCGAAAGGGCTAAAAGGACGCGCTTACTACCCACCTTGGCGCGAACTTCGCGGATAGCCTCCTCGACAAAAGCCTCCGTGGTCCAGGTGGGCTCACACTGACAGATGTGATAAACAAAATTACGAATCAGAGCCTGACCGTCAACAGAATGCACCACCTCTGGATGAAACTGAACGCCGTAAAAGCCTTTTTCATGGTTGGCAACAGCGGCACTGGGGGTATTGTCCGTGTGGGCTAGCACCTCAAACCCCTGGGGAAGCTTGGTGACTGAGTCGGCATGGCTCATCCACATGGTGGAGCCATTATCGACGTTGGTCAACAGATCGGTCGGATCGTCAATATGCAGGGAGGCCTTGCCATATTCCCCCCGTTTGGCGATTTTCACCTGTCCTCCAAGCTGCTGTACCATGAGCTGCATGCCATAACACACGCCCAAAACAGGGATTCCCAGCTCCCAAATAGCAGGGTCACACTTAGGGGCATGGTCGGCATACACTGAGTTTGGACCACCGGAAAGAATAATGCCCTGGGGATTTAGCTGACGAATTTTCTCAGCGGACGTGCGGTAGGACAGTACCTCTGAGTAAACCTGGGTTTCTCGAATACGGCGGGCAATCAGTTCAGAATATTGGGAACCAAAGTCAAGAATAATCAGCATCTGGCGGTTAAACTCAGGAGGCTTAGCAGATACCGTGTCGGTGATGGCGGGAGTTTTTGCAGTCACGAATCGATCCTGAAACAGGGTGGACAGGGAAGGTAGATGTAGTTTTATTATTCCAGCGAGTTGCTTGCTAAATTGGCTAACGCCAGGGGCACCTGAGAGACGCCACGTATCAAGGGGGCCGACACTTATTTAGGGGTCCTGTAAAAAATGTTTTACCTAGAGTAGCAAACCCACGGTAGGAATGCTTCACCTTCTAAATTCTGGGTAAAGATCTAGCAGTGATAAATTTTATGGGTTTGGGAGCTGCAGATTCGTAAAACCACATCCAAATCATATCCAGCGGTCGCACTGCCTTAGCATCACAAGTATCACAGGAATCCTGGACCGGTCGGACATGAAGATTTCTTTACCCAGGCATAACTCAATGATAACCATCCCTGCTTAGTCAGGGGAGACCGGTCTGTGACTCCAAAGGGTAGTCCATAATAGAAATAGGCAGGAATATGGCGAGCAGACTACAAAACACCATGAACCCCATCGACTACCTTCGCATTAGCCTGATCGACCGTTGCAATTTTCAGTGTGTGTACTGCATGCCAGAAGGGGCCGACCTAAGCTATGTGCTCCAGGAATTTTGGCTGAGCCATGAAGAAATTTTGAGCCTGCTCAAAGGGGTGTTTATTCCGCTTGGATTTACAAAGTTTCGCCTGACTGGGGGGGAGCCCCTATTGCGTCCAGGTATTGTCCAGCTGGTCGACGATATTGCCCACCTGCCTGAGACAACAGATCTAGCCCTTACCACCAACGCTTTTAAGCTAGAGAACCTGGCTGAACCCCTATACAACGCCGGGCTACGACGGATCAACATCAGTCTGGATTCACTACAGCCAGAGACATTTCAAGCGATTGTGGGTCCTGGCAAATCCAATGCAAAAACATCCAACCACATCCGCTGGCATCAGGTATGGAAAGGCATCCAAGCCGCCCACCAAGTAGGGTTCGATCCCCTCAAGCTCAATGTTGTAGTCATACCAGGTGTGAACGATCATGAGATTTTGGATCTGGCTGCTCTGACCCTCGAAAAACGCTGGCACGTACGATTTATTGAATTTATGCCCATCGGCAACGGCGATCTGTTTGCCGATAAAGGGTGGATTGATTCCGAAACAATCCGACAACAGATTCGAGAACGTTGGGGCTTAGAAGAGTCAAAGATTCGTGGCAACGGCCCAGCTGATATTTTTAAAATTCCAGGGGCCCAGGGAACCCTTGGCTTTATTAGCCAGATGTCTGAATGTTTTTGCGATCGCTGCAACCGCATGAGACTTTCAGCCGATGGTTGGCTGCGCCCCTGTCTGCTGAATGAAACCGGCCAGCTAAATCTTAGGGAAGCCTTGCGTAGCGGGGAACCCATAGAGACTATCCGCAGCCGGGTTGGCGATCTTGTGGCCGACAAACCCGAAATTAATTTCAAAATGCGAGAGTCTGGTGCCACCGGAGCCTACAGTCGCACAATGTCACAGATCGGTGGCTAAATACAGCAATATTTTGTCTTAAAATGGGACTTCTAACCTTGGCTTGAGTCTAGATAATATGCAAAAAGCTCCAAAGCAAGACTGACTAAAGTATTGTCATCTGGTATAGCCAGGTCAGCCGATGTGTGTGCCAAAATAATCTCCAACAGGCGCAGCTATCAGTCTGTTTGTGCAGGTTCGGGCTCAATAGTTAGACAGGTTGTCTCGGCTTGAGCTGTTTTATCTCTTTTTAAGTCTAATAGTGAGTGTGCTGGTCTCAAGTTTACATGTACCCTTTGATGCGAAATACCTATGCGGATTAACTGTCGCCGGTGGCAAACCCTGGTGTGGGCCACGTGTCTGTGTACACAGCTAGCGGCCTGTGGGGTAGTGGCTCAAACACGTACCCAGATCACCCAGCAGGAGCTGATTGCTCAAATAGAGGCTGGTACAGCTCCATTGATCATAGATGTGCGAACCGTTAGGGAATACGAGGCAGGTCATATCCCAGGGGCAATTAATATTCACTTTCGAGAGATTGGCGAACAGCTTGAGCAGCTTTCACTGTCTAAAAATGGTCCGATTGTGATCTACTGCGAGCGTGGGATCCGAGCAAGCATTGCTGAAAAAACGCTGCGCGATGCCGGGCTAGAATCACTGCTGCATCTGGAGGGTGATATCTCGGCATGGCGAAAGAATAATCTTCCCCTTGAGCAGAGTGATGCCCTATGGGAGTTTGAAACTAATTCCCATGCATTACCCCAGTCGCTAGAGCAGCGGTGGATTGTTAGCGCATCGGCAGCTAAACAGCTAATTGACCAAGGGGCAACGCTGTTGGACACTCGCAAACGGGCACTGACGCGATTACAGGATTCTATTTATGTAGATTGGAAACAGTTTTCTCCCCAGGATGCGACTACCCGAGGCAGGCTTTTAGACGACGACAGAATACTAACCCAAAAGCTGCAGTCCCTTGGCATTTCGGCCCAAAAACCCATTGTGGTTGTGGCTAACCCACCGAGCGGCTGGGGCGAGGACGGTAGACTTGTGTGGATGCTACGGACCCTGGGACATGCACAGGTGGTTCTAGTCGATGGTGGGTTTAATGCCCTGGTAGACGCTAATGTGCCCATACAGCGGGGACGAAACGAGTCGCCTGCACCTGGAGACTTTGTTGTTGAGCGTACCTCGACCTGGGAGATTCAGCGCGATCGGCTAAAAGAACAGCTGGGTATGGACAATCTGGTGGTGGTCGATACCCGTGAACCCCGTGAGTACGCCGGTAAAACCCCCTATGGTGAACAGCGAGGGGGACATATACCAGGGGCGGTCGGTCTGTATTTTAAGGAGTTTTTGGGACAGGATGGCAAGCTGTTGCCAGCCGGTGAAATACGCACAAAGCTTGAAGATGCGGGCATTACCCCTGAAACTCAAGTTGTTGTGTACTGCACCGGGGGGATTCGATCCGGCTGGCTGGCGGCGGTGCTAGCAACCCATGGCTATCGGGTTAAAAACTACGCTGGCTCCATGTGGGAATGGTCGGCTGCGCCTGCCAACAGCTATCCTCTGGAGGTGCTGTAACATTTGCTGCCAACAGCCTGTATCGGCAATTAAAATAGCTAATTCCTAGGCTATGGGAATAGATAACAGCGATCGGGCTAGCTGTCGACTTTAAGTTTTTCTCGAATCGTTTCAACCCGTTTGCGATTGACGCCAAGGTCCGACTTGCCTAAGCGGGCCGCTGAACGCACCTGAACCTGTCCGGAGGGCTCGGCGTAAAACTCTATATCGTCGACAAAGCCCATCAGCTTACTGGAAAATTCGGCATAGAGGTAGTTTTCGCTCACTTTATTGATGGTGGAGCGTTCCATGCCTTCAATGATGGCTTTAAGGGATGCGATCGCATCCCCGGGCGCTTTATTACTAACAATAGGAGCGATAAAGTGCTCCTTATCGCCAGGGTCAGCCTGGCTGCAAACACAGTTTGGAGTGGCTGGACAGGCCAAGAGCTGCCCCTGGTTAACGCCTAGATTTTCGGGACGCTTACCTGAGAATGAAAAAAGAGACATCACAACACCCTTTGAAAACTGCGTCGCACCATGCAGGCTTAGTCAAGACTGTATGGCAGCTTATACCAGGGTAAACCAATATCCGAACGGTTACAGCGCTTCAACTTCGTTCAACAATTCTGCGACAAAGTCTTCGACATTATTGAGTAAATCCATTTCACCCAGGGCCTGCCATTCGTCGGGGGTGTATTGGCCATCGTCGCCGATAATGCCCTGGACCCAGTGGGCTAGGGTATCGGTATTTTGAAACAGCCCCTGGGCTTTGCTAGCAACGTCGCCATCTACTTTGGCGGCAAGGCAGACCTTTAATAACTGGCCCAGACGGGTTTCTGGTGTGGTGGATAGGAGAACTGCGATCGCAATAGTGACGGCTTCCTGGTTTGGCGACATGGTTGATGATTACAATAATGTGACGATTCAGACTTAAACACTTGTGACCCCTTGCGCTTACTCTACGTTCAACAGCTAAGGACACAAAGCAGGAAAATAGGGCCGGAGTCCGGTCTGGAGCCTGACGAAAAGGTGCGACCGCTTGAAGCCGCCCAGGTGTTGGGCGGCTTCAACTTTTATTTTTTACCCAGCGAAGTTGTCGGCCTCAGAGCGGTTTGGCTATCATGGGCATACCCAGAGCTTTGGCTGTGTGGCAGCTTCTCTCTCGGCACAGCCTTCTTGACGTAACTATGATTAAACAAAACGTTTTAACCCTCCTTGGCTGCTCTAGCTCTCTGGCTGTGGCTCTCTGGGTTGCGCCACCTGCCAGCGCCTCAACAGCTGTATCCAAAACAGTGGGCGACCCCATCAGCGAATCCGCTTTACCCGCTGCGGTCGAGACAGACACAAATCCGATCATGGACGCATTGACCTGCAGCTGTGCCCGGTGCTTTATGGGCCAACAGGCTAACCTGTAGCCGCCATTGAGTGGGCTTTTACCAGCGCTGGGACAATGCGATCGCATGCTAATTTACTACCAAACAGGTTTCTCGCCACTGGCCCCACCTGCAACGCGGTTGCACCGCCCATAATGAACAGGTTGCACCCCGGCCAGCGCAGATGCTGATCGAGTAGGGGCAGACCGTGAATGGTTTTTAGCGGGTAGTGCGATCGCACCGCCGACAGCAGCGACCACTGGTTTACATCCAGCTGGGTGCCGGTGGCCAGCCAGATGCGGTCAACCGGCAAATGGGCAATACAGTCATGGGTTTGGGAGCGGGTACAGGCTACCTGCCAGTGCTCATCGGTCCAGGTGGCAGACTGCACTTCACACTGTTCGTAAAACGACAGTTGGCCGTCGCGTTCTCGCCTGCGGAGTTGGGTCAGCACGCTGGGTGTGAGCGATCCACCGTTGCGAGCAGCTTGAATCATCTGCCAGCGAGTTTTCCAACAGGTTTCGCCATGGAACCCCCTGAGAAATTTTGGCCCAAGCCAGCCGGGGTCAGCGTCAAATAGCTTTTCATAAAAGGTGCGTCGGGCCATCAGTAGCACCTGTGCGCCCCGCGCCGTTGCCCCCAGGGCCAAGTGTCCACTGGTTAAACCGCTACCCACAATCAGCACCCGCTCCCCCGCCAGCTGTAGCCCCCGCAGGTCCACTTGCTGAGCGTGTTGCAGTCGCTCGGCAGGATAGGTCGATAGGGACCGCGCCCAGTCTGGCCAGTGGGGAGTGCCGCCTGAAATTGCTAGCACGACGCGTCTGGCCATCAGCATTTGCCCGTCTGTCAGCGTTAGCCGAAATCGCTGTCGCTTTTGCTGGTGGATCGGCTCGACCTGTTCAACCTGGGCGGGCACAACCCGGTCCTGCAACTGCCATCGTTGAATCAGCGACTGGCAAAAATCTTGAAAAAGCTGGGTACCCGGTAGGTCGTAGGGCCGGTGCAGTTCAGCAAAACGACGTTCAGCAAATGTGCGCAGCGCATGGGGATTGGGGTCTGGGTGATGAACAGCCGGCGATCTCAGGTGGGGAATCTCGTAGGCGGCAAACTGATGGTGCCACTGCCGTAGCCAGGTTCCGGCGGGATCTAGCACCACAAAGCGGTGACGCATGGATTTTTTCTTTTGCAGCAGGTGGGTCACCAGCGTTAGAGCCTGGGGACCTGCCCCCACAATTGCCAGATCAGTAGCGGTTGGCAGAGCAGCGGCCATAGAAAACTTAAACATGATAATGATTATCATTTTAGCATTCTATCCGAATCACGATCTCGCTGTGGCGTGGGCAGGTTACTCAGCTGTCGGGTTGCTTTAAATTTGAAGACACCAACTTTACAAAGAGTTCACATCTATCTCTGACTATTCGCATATTGTGAGAATGATAATCATTCTAATTAAAAGTTGAGGTTTTCTCGATGTCTAGTTTTGGTAAACCAATTGTTTCTCTTGCCGACAAGACGTGTGGCGCGATGGCGGAGCCGGTCTTGGGGGCCATCATCATCGGCACGACCCTGAGTCTATGCACCCTAACTCCAGCCCAGGCGGCCACCTTTGGCCTTTCATGGACAGGGCAAATTCTGGGTTACAGTGCTGAAGGGCAATTTAGCTACGACGATGCCCAAACCTATGAAGACGGCATTGTGCGAGGTGACGATTTAGAGGCGTTTGACATCGCCTTCTATGATCCCCAAGGCAGTCTGATTCAATCGTTTGAGGATAACCACCTCACCTATTCAGGGTTCAACTTTAATTTTGATACCCAAACGGGTGAAATTTTGCAAGATGGCTTTTTCAATGAGCCCAATGGTATTGATATTGGAGAATATACGGTTCTCTTTGATGAAGCAGGGGAAGCCATTGGAGCAACGGGGCTAAATTTCTGGTCGGCGGCTCCGGCTCCAGATGGAGAGCCTATCCCCCATGTTCACCTAACTGATTTTGGCGATGAGTTTCCTGACCTGCCGGTGGGTTTTGGCTCCCATCTCGATGTGGCGTTCTTTACCCGCACGCGGGCACAGCTTTTAGACGATCCGGGGGCAGGCGATCAGCTTGGCCAACGGATGGTTGCCACACAGGTGCCTGAACCGGGTGCATTGGTTGGAATAGGTGCGATCGCGCTGTTGGCTCGCCGTTTGCAACGCTCTAAGGGACAAGCCAAGTCTGTTTGAGGTGAGCGATACCCGCTGAATCGTCAATAATTGTCGGCTGATTGTCGGCTCTAAGACGATCAACAAATGTAAAACCATGGGCCAGCCAGCATCATCCGGTTGGCCAGCCGCCAACTCAAACTATCTGGCACTAAATTATTCGTCTATTGTCAACTACTTAAAATCCGGAAGGATTCTGATTAGTTCTGATCTTTCCGCAGATCTAAACTCTTTGAGCTATCAAAGCTTATTTCAAACTTGGCTAGGAGAGAATGCAAGAAGGGCGATCGCCCCTTTACCCTTAAAAGTTTCAACAATTTCTCGACTATCAGCTTCCCGATAATGTGTTCTGGGCTAGAGGCGTTGTCTGGCTCATAGAAAGTGAAAAGCGCCATCTGTTTCAACTCAGTAGGAGCCGATTCACAATAGATGACGGCGAATGGACCACACCTCCAAAAACGGAGACTGTCATCGCGAGCCATGACCTGCTGGATGGGGTGTGGGCAGAGAGTACCTCCAACCGGTAGACCCGATAGCAGTACGACTGTTTATGCTACAGGAGCACTACCGGAAACTGTTGGATTTTATAAAAAATGCGATGCTCCTCTGGAGCGGCTTCGCCTTCCAGTCCGAAGTCGCTCTGGCAGCAGTGGCAAACTTTGTTGTATCTAGCTCAGGCGTTGGGGTTAGAGGCCAAAGCCGACGGTGATACTGATGCGGCAACTGGTGAATTGGATGAGGGGTGCGATCGCAACCCTCATCCAGCAGCGTCAAACGGCTCGACAACAGCGAGACTTTATAACGGCAGATGATATTCGCCATCAGCTGACGGCAGCGAAGATTACAGTGGTTGATCAACCCGATGGAGCCGTCCAAAGTAGATAAGCTGGAAAAGTTAGGCCCAGGTTAAAATTGAGAGTGTAGGCTCAACGATTTTCCATTCACAGGTGAACCCTATGCAAATTACCCTGAACCTACCTGATAACCTCAGCCAAACCGAAACCTTTACTCAGAGCGACTGGCTGAGGGAAATTGCGATCGCACTGTTTCAGCAAGAGCTAATTTCCCTCAGTCGTGCCAGCAAAATTGCTGGGATGGAAATCATCGCGTTTCAGAAACTACTGGCAGATCGGGGCATCTGTATTCACTACGATGTAGAAGACCTTGATCAAGATGTTCAGCACCTGCGCGAGCGGGGCTGGCTGTGATTGTTGTCAGCGATACCTCTGCCCTCAACAATCTTGCCCTTGTTAACCATCTTTGGCTCCTAGAGTCAATTTACCAGACCGTGATTATTCCAGACGTTGTTGCCAGCGAACTCGCAGCTGCCAGCAACCCGACCATTTCAGCCATTCTTCAACTGAGTTGGATTCAAAGGCAATCCCTTCGCAATCTCCAACTGGCTAATCAACTCCAACAAGACCGAGGACTGGATGCAGGGGAAGCCAGCGCAATCGCTCTGGCATTTGAGCTACAAGCTGATGATCTGCTCATTGATGAACGATTGGGATGGCAAGAAGCCCTTCGACTTGGGCTATCGATCATTGGCATTCTGGGCATCCTGCTCGTTGCTAAGAAAAGAAGCCTCATTCCTCAAGTTCAATCCATCATGGATGCTTTGATCGACCAAGCTGGTTTTCGTGTCAGCCCTCAGCTGTATCAGCGTATTTTAGCCCTCGCCCAAGAGCCTTGATATCAAGCCAAGATGGTCTGTGGAGAAGCTCAGAAGACCTGTGGGTTGAATGGTTACGACGATCTGAATACATCGGGTGCTCTGGCCGTGCTGTTTGAGCTGACTGAAGGGCTGCGGCGAGAGGGGAACCGTCTGTTGCATGAAGGGCAGACTCAATGGGTGAATTGGATGAGGACTGCGATCGCAGACTTGATCAGCAGCCAAACGGCCCGACAACAGCGAGATTTTATAACGGCAGATGATATTCGCGATCAGCTAGCAGCAGCGGGAGTTACGGTGGTTGATCAACCAAATAGGGCCGTCCGCTGGCATTGACAGTAAATCAATGCGAAACGATAAACTAGAAGTTTTTTCTTATGTGTAAAAAAACTATCGAATTAAATTCAAAGTAAGCTCGACATAAACTCTAAGCTCAGAAGAGGTGATTGGTCGAATCTCATTTTCGCTATGATGATAACGCTTGGAATAATCATTTACAGCACAGAGATCTTCCAGTTTTTCACAAATAGTTGATAAGGGATCATCCCTAGAGTCTTCGGAGCAGTTGCGTACTTTTTTAATAAAATCTCCTAGCCATTCACTTTCTAAAAAACGATCTGGAAAACGCATTCTTAGATTGGCCTCTAACAACGGTCGAATACATCTTGCAACGGCGACTTCCTCCCTGTAAGTTCCATCCAAATAATCGCATAAAATCTTAAACTCCTCCAAGTATCTACTCTGAGTATCTGAATAAATATCCCACAGCTCAATGGTACTGTATTGAGCATTAAAGGCATGAATTTTGAAGAGTTTCGTATCATTACTAGGATAGTCAACCGAGACTGACTTCAGAAAAAACGGATCATGTGAAAGTAGTATCACTTGTTTTGCGACTCTCGCTATCCGTAATATTTGTTGGCGTGTATATTCCCGACGATTTGAGTCTAAACTACAAATCGGATCATCAAAGATGACAACTTTGTCAGCAATTCGAGGGTCTCTATCTAATTTACTCAGAAAAAATGCAAAAGCCAAGGATTGTTTATCTCCTTCACTAAGCGTGTTACCGAAACAGGGCTGGTCTTCAGGTGCGTTGGCACCACCTAAGTTGATAGTTTTTTCATTGATGGCAATACAGAAGTTAAACCCTGGCTTCCCGCCAGAGTGATCTTTCTGAAACTGAATTGGATAAAACTGCGCACCAAAAAATGAAAGGTGTTGTCTTATGGCTGATTCATGCTCAGTCAATATAGATTCTGAATAACGATCCAATTCCTCCTTCTTAGCAGTTTTCTCTTCTTTTAGTTTATTTCTCTCAGTCTGCAAATCGAGATAGATATTGCAAACGTCACTTATCTCAGGTTTATAACGCTTTTCAATACAGCGAAAACGATCTAAGTCTTTCTTTGCCTCTTCAAGATCTGTATCACTTGTTTCTCTCTTTTTTGCATCAATCAAGAAATTCAACTCTTGAATATTTCTTTTATAATGACTGAGTTGTGAGGAAACCATCTGATAAGTATTTAGGCTTTCGAGTAAAGACTTACTAACTTCGATAGCCTCAGCAGGTGAATTAAACTTCGCAAGCAACAACTTATCAACTTCAGCTTGTAAAGCTGAGATCGAGTTCTCTAGGGCATTAAAATCGAAGTCTAGCCATCCAAAGTCTAAATAGTTCTGCCAGAAAGAGAATAAACGAGCATTCTCATTTACTAGTCTATCTACATTCCTTAATGCCCTCTCTGAAAATATTTTTTCATATTCACGTCTTTTATCTTGAACCTCCTTCTTAAGAGCTTTATAAGCTTCTCTAAAAAGAAGCCTGAAGTTTTCTACTAAGAAACTCTCGGTGATACGTTGTCCACAGAAAGGACATCCTTCATTTCTTATGTAGCTTAAACCTTGAAAAATCCAAGGCTCTCCACTTTCATCCATGCAGTTCGAAATATGTTCGTAAATATTACGAACTGCTACGTCTGAAATATCATCAATACTCTTCTTGAGCAAGGTATCTAAAGACTGGAGATTAAAATCTGGAATATCAACCAACTTCAATTTATCTTTAGAAACAATTTCATGTGCTTGTGCCAAAGACATCACCTTATTGCTCTGCGATTCGATGATGTCTTCAATGTCATCAAGCTGATGAAGATGTAAGAAATCCTCAGTAGGCATTTTACCAAAAATAGATGCTCTCAAAGTCTTCTCATATTGTTTGAGAGCCGCATTTATCTCTTTGGTTCTAGTGTCAATTTCAATTAACCTTCGTGCTAATGAGACACCACGTTCACCGAGTATAAATTGATAAAGATTACGTCTATGATTGAGCTCTATTGAGGAGCCCTTGAAGATATTGTCATGAATGAATTTCGAGTCGAAAATTTCTATATCTGGAAATGAGGTTTGCCAGGAGCCATTGTTAAAGATGTAGTTGTTGCTGTCAGGACAGCGAATATTGACATATGGCTCACCATTACCATAAGCGGATTTTTTCCCAAGAATATGTTTAGCCTCATTAGTACATAGGGATCTAAAGATGGCTGATAGTGTGGTTTTACCACTACCGTTTTGGGCATAATAAATATTTAGTTTTGCTAGCTCTGTATTGCCTTTAGCTGGCTTAACATCTACTAGTTTGCCAATGTTCTTGATAGAGAGAATCTGTCTAAGCATAAATAAGTATCTAGTAGCTCGATTGCTAGGCTAAAGTCAGATGATCGGTCCTAATCCAGAAAATTTTTTGTAATAATAACTTTCAGAGAGTTTACTGTAAGGCTGAGAATACAAATAATTTAGGAATTACACTTTACGGACAGATTCTTTCTGCATGTAGTACTGTGCTGAGCTTAGCCTCAAAGGTATTTCTTTGATTTGGAAATTAATTTTTTCTAAAGCTTCTATTATTTCCAAAACGATCTTGGCCGTAGGTTCTCATGTTTGTTTTAATACCAGCAAAACACATTAACTCTCTCGGTACCTACTTCTACAGCTAGTTGATTCAACTAATAACGTAAGGTCTCAAGCCAGGGCAAACGCATACTCCATGAAGCAGGATACTGAATAAGTCGCGCTTTATTCGGTCTTGGCCATGAGTCAGTCAACGAATCCATCGGGTTCCCTGCTAACGCATTTTGAAACCCTCAAAGATCCTCGAACCGCTTACCTAGTAGAGCATCCACTGTTGGATATTGTAGCGTTGACGATTTGCTCGGTGATCTGTGGAGCTGAGACCTGGGAAGAAATTGAAGCCTATGGTCATAGCAAAGTGACCTGGCTCAAAACGTTTCTGAGATTGCCGAATGGGATACCCTCTCACGATACGATTGCCCGAGTGTTTGCCTTGCTGGAGCCGACTCAATTACAAGAGTGCTTTGTCAGTTGGGTCAAGAGTATTGCCGAGCTGAGCTTAGGTGAGGTCATCTCTATCGATGGTAAGAGTGCTCGTCACTCCTACGATACGGGGGCGGGGAAAGGGGCCATTCACATGGTCAGTGCCTGGGCGAGCGAGAATCAGCTTGTCCTCGGTCAAGTCAAAGTCGCCGACAAGTCCAACGAAATTACCGCCATTCCCAAGCTACTCAACATTCTGGATATCTCAGGGTGTATTGTTACCATTGACGCCATGGGCGCACAAACTGAGATTGCCAAACAGATTATCGACCAGGGTGCTGACTACGTTCTGAGCCTAAAAGGGAATCAAGGTACTCTCCACGACGATGTTAAGCAGCTTTTCGACTGGGCCTGTAAAACCGACTTCAATGACATTGGTCATGAAGCCTATCAGACGATTGACAAAGGGCATGGGCGCATCGAAGTCAGGCGCTACTGGCTCCTCGATAAGGTTGAACATCTAGAAAATGCCGAGCGATGGAAGGGGCTCAAACGGGTTGGCATGATTGAATCAGAACGACGTATTGACGGACGGCCACCGACGACAGAACGGCGTTACTATCTTACGAGTTTGGATGGGGGTGTAGAGCGCTTTGCTTACGCCAGCCGCGGTCACTGGGGGGTTGAGAACAAGCTGCATTGGAGCCTGGATGTCATCTTTCACGAAGATGACTCGCGCATCCGCAAAGGCCATGCCCCCGAGAACATGACTACCATCAGAAAGATTGCCCTCAACCTGCTCGCAAAAGAATCGTCCAAAGTCTCTAAAAAGGCCAAACGGCTCAAGGCTGGATGGGACAATGACTTCCTCGTTCGCGTGCTACTCGCTTGAGTATGCGTTTGCCCTGGGTCTCAAGCCTTCTGCTTCAGTAACTCTAGGCGATAACTGGTAAGATAGGCGACAACGCTCCATCATAAGGCTTCCCAAAAACATAGTTTATAGTTCTGAGTCCGGGTTTATAAATTCCTTCAAGCAGTTGGATGCCGTCTAACCCTACACAGGAGCGGACGGTCTGAGTGAGCACGGCTTGATTCAAAAATACTAACTGCCGCCGATCAGCTCAATCATTAATCCTATTTAAAAGTTGCTGAGGCGTTCACTAATCAGCTTCTAGGCAGTGAGCTATCTGTCAGGAAGAGTCGTTTCAACGCATAATTCGAGATCTTACGGCACATTTCTAGCTCGTGCTCAATCTGATCGGTTTGTGGTTTCAACTTGTACCTATACGTCAGGTTGAGCATCTAATCTGCCCGAACAGATTGAACAGGCTCGGAAATTTCTTTTCGAGCTAAAATAAAATCGGTTATGTATTGATCCTTATGGTACAAACGACAGAGCACTGCCATATTGTCAGAAATGACGAAATACTGAGCAATGAGCCTATTATTAAGAGAACTCGTACGCCTGTTAGAGCAATCGTAGAAATGTGGCGTATTGGAGTTTCACCTGAGGAAATCCCCCAAAGACTGCCACACCTCGGTTTATCCCAGGTTTTTGATGCACTCAGCTACTACCTGGATCATCAAGCAGAAATCAACGAATACATTGAGCAAAATCGTATTCCTGATACGCTGATTGATCCAAGAGTGCAGAATCTATGAGTGATATTTTCATTCACGTTTATTTGGATGAAGACGTTGACGTTCTAATTTCAAATCTTTTGCGTTCTCGTGGTTTCAATGCAACAACAACACAAGCCGGACAGCGTGGGAAGTCGGACGCAGAGCAATTAGAATTTGCAACCAACCTTGGAGCGGCCATCCTAACGCACAATCGCACTGATTTCGAAAGTCTTGCTCAGGCGTACTTTAATACAAATAAATCCCATTCTGGAATTATCATTGCAGTCAGACGGCCCTACACAGAAATCGTGCGTAGATTACTCATAATTCTCGACAGCACTACAGCAGATGAAATGGAAAACCAAATTCTTTACATCTGATGTAGCCAGCTAATCCTGTGCAGGATAGGAAGTAGTCGATTGTCTAGAAAGCTCCACATTGAATATGTTAGCCTCTACATAATTCTCGATTAAACATAAATATTTCCCTCGCCAGCAACAATGTCATATCCATCTACACTATCTGCTGAGCCCTGCGTAACCGCGTTCGACGAGTTTGTACGATTGGCGGACTATTCCCTGATGGATACCTTAAATGCCGATCCTGATGCCACGGTCGATGGTGATGATCACCGTGCCCGCCAGGTTTTTTCGGGCCATTTCGTACCGGTGGCACCCACGCCGCTGGCAGAACCAGACTATGTAGCCCACAGCAGCACTTTCTTTAAAGAACTTGGGTTGAGCGATGAGCTGGCGCTTGATGAAAAATTTCGGCAACTATTTTCGGGTGATCTTTCTGCGGCCCATGAGCCGATGCAACCGGTGGGCTGGGCGACGGGGTATGCGCTGTCGATTTATGGCACCGAATATACCCATAATTGTCCATTCGGTACGGGTAACGGTTATGGCGATGGTCGGGCGATATCTATATTTGAAGGAATCATCAATGGCCAGCGCTGGGAAATGCAATTGAAAGGAGGTGGCCCAACGCCCTATTGCCGTGGTGCCGAAGGGCGTGCTGTACTCC
>JBCCAQ010000264.1:0-7357 GCA_039814735.1 Cyanobacteria bacterium P01_A01_bin.15 | reverse complement strand
AGTAAATGTAAGGACAACAGAACCGCCCCCTAGAGGATGATAGCTCCCACCGTGGCCTGGGTGGCTCTAATATAATCCTGGGGCTTAAGCCAGAGCATGGCACCGCGTACGCCCGCTGAAACGGCAATTTGATCATGGACTTCTATCCATTCATCCACATAGGTTGGATAGTTTCTTTTACACGCGAGGGCGGTTACTCCCCCTCGGATATAGCCGGTTAGGGGCTGCACTTCCTTGAGAGCAACGGGTTGCATTTTGCGGTCATCGCTGAGCTGGGCTAGGGCCTTGAGGTTGAGCTGGGCATTGGCCGCCAGTACCGCTAAACAAACACCCTGGCGATCGCCCCGAATCACCAGGGTTTTAAACACCTGATCGGGATGCAGTCCCAGTTTGTCTGCGGTAGCTTCAGCTGCCAGATTGTTGGGGTCAACCGGGTAGGTCAGTATTTGATGGTCGATGGCTAGGGTGTCGAGCAGACGGGCTGCATTCGTTTTCATTCCTGTTTTATGTATCTAGCTAACCAACTTACTCACTCAGGAATGAGAATGCAATTAGATATATTTTTTGCGGGCGTTCCCTAGAGCGCATCCCCGGGTGTACAAGCGTTCCATGGAACGCCTCTCAAAAATCTACTCAACCGATCCAATTGAGAATCGGGCTCGGCCCTCGGACTTAGCTTGATATAGCCCCCGATCGGCAGCGGCAATCAGGGATTGGGGAGAGTCATCCGTCGTTGAGGTTACGGTGGCAATACCAAGACTCACAGTTAGATAGTTGCTCACCGCCGAAGGATAGTGCTCGATTTTTAGGTCCCGGATATTGGCTTGGATATTTTCGGCCACCCGCTGCGCTCCGGGCAGGGCGGTATTGGGAAGGATAATGGCAAACTCTTCACCGCCATAGCGAGCGACCAGGTCGGGCTGGCGCTTGACAGCTTTTTGCAGGGCCTGGGCGACTAGCTGCAAGCATGCATCCCCAATTTGATGCCCGTAGGTATCGTTGTAGAGCTTAAAGTAGTCAATGTCGCAAAGAATCAGGGTCAACGGAGTGTGGTTGCCGGTTGTCCAGGCATGTCTGAGAAACTCATCAAAGACGCGACGGTTGGCAATTTGGGTTAGGGCATCCACCCGCGCTAGGGCGGTGAGTTCCTGGTTTTGCTGCTGTAGAGCCTCTGTATTTTCTTTGTGCACGGTGATATCGGTAGCAGTCCCTAATAGCTGCAGAGGAGTGTTGTCTTGCGGATTCCACTGAAAGATAGTTTCGCGGCAGAGCATCCAGTGCCAGCCCCCCTGTTTGTGACGTAGACGATATTCAGTTTCTACAAGGTCACCACGTTGGGACTGAACCAGCTTTTGGCGGGCTCGATGGATAGCTTTGATATCTTGGGGATGGGCCAGCTGTTCTAAAAACTGAGCGCCAAACTGTTGAATTTCGTACGGAGAATATCCCAAAATATTCTCCATATAGCCATTGACGTAATAGTTGGTCCCGCTGGCAAAATCATTGACGTAGAGAATATTAGTGCTGGCATCCAGAATGCCTTGGATAAATCGCTGACTCTCTTGCCAGGCCTGCTCTGCCTGCTTACGCTCAATCATTTCGAGGGTAAGCTGGCGTTTTTGTTTGTGTAGCAGGCGGGTCTGCTGCTGATAGCTAGCGTGATTTATGACGAGAGCAATCAGACAGGCCGCTGTGACGATAAAAGACTTTTCTGACGATTGCCAAACCCGGGGAGAATGCTGCTGGTCACAACATAGGACGCCAACAATTTGTTGCTGCTGGTAGATGGGAATTTCAATTAGGGCCGTGACCGCTTGCTGAGTGTCGTGCAGGTAGGGAGGAAAAAGGCTAGAGCTGCCCTGGCTACCAGGGGATAGGCTCTCACCGGTATTGAGCACCAGCCAGTCTCGCCGAGCCAGGAGACTAAAATAGTCAACGTGGTCGGCGACGGTCAGGGTGTGCTCCTGCCGATCGGTGCTCCAGGCCCCATAGCTGGCGGCTCGCTTAAATGTGCTGCGGCTGTCCGCATAAAGCCAAACCTGGGCATTAGTTGCCCCTAGATTTTTGACCAGGGCATAGGTGATGGCAGCTGTGGCCGCCTCCACATCCCCGCTGTAGATGGACTTGCACTGACTCAGCTCCAATAGAGCTTGGGATAACGCGGCATGGGGCGAACGACTATCTAAAAAAACAGACGCTACCAGTGGCTGACTAGATTGCTCAGATGCAAGTGACATCCCGGCTGACTTGAGGGTGGAGCGGTCTGGCTCGGCTCAAGCCGCGTCCAAACCTACTCCATAAGAGTTCCTCATATCGCCTGGATCTTAACTGGTGGATATCCGATGAATTTTATCCGCGCCGGTTAACCCTGGTCAAAAATACCGCCAAAAAATTCGATCGTATCCTTGAGGGCTGCGATAAAGCTATCGATTTCAGCATAGGTATTGTAGAAATACAGACTCGCCCGCGCCGTGGAGTCTTGGCCTAAAAACTGATGCAGGGGTTGGGTACAGTGGTGTCCCGAACGGATGGCAATACCGGCCTGGTCTAAAAATGTGGATAGATCCTGGGCATGCAGATTTTTGACAGTAAAAGTGGCGATGGCGGCGCGACCGCTCCCGTCGGCCTGGGGGCTGGGGCCATACAGCTGGAGCTGGGGAACCTGGGCGAGCGCATCATACAGGTAGCGGGTAAGCTCATGCTCGTATTGGGCGATACGCTCCATACCAATACCGGTTAAATAGTCTACCGCTGCCCCCAGCATAATAACTTCGGCAATGGCTGGGGTGCCTGCTTCAAACTTGTGGGGCAGCTCGGCATAGGTGGAGTGGTCCAGGTAGACGTCCTGAATCATTTCGCCACCGCCTAGAAAAGGAGGCATGGCCTCAAGGATATCTAGCTTACCGTAGAGAAAACCGGCTCCGGTGGGACCGCACATTTTATGGCCTGAGGCCACCAGCCAGTCACAGTCAAGGGCTTGCACATCCACTGGCATGTGGGGAACGCTTTGGCAGGCATCTATGAGCACCTTTGCTCCCTGGGCGTGGGCCAGGGTAATAACGCTCTCCACCGGGTTGATGCAGCCTAGGGTATTTGAGATATGGTTGATGGCGACTAGCTTGGTGCGATCGCACATCAGCTCCTGAAAATGCTCTAGGTCAAATTCTTGAGTATCGGTCAGCCGCACATGCCTGAGCACAGCCCCGGTCCGCTGGGCCACTATCTGCCAGGGCACCAGGTTGCTGTGGTGCTCCATTACCGACAAAATGATTTCATCCCCAGCCGTGAGGTTACTCAGCCCCCAGGCATAGGCCACCAGGTTGATCGCCTCGCTAGCGTTGCGGGTAAAGACAATCTCATTGCGGCTGCCAGCATTAACAAAGGCTGCGATGCGATCGCGAACGGCTTCATAGGCGGTGGTAGCCCGCGCGCTCAGGGTATGCACGCCGCGATGGACATTGGCATTGTCCTGGTTGTAATAGTCCACCAGGGCATCTAAAACAACCTTTGGTTTTTGCGAGGTGGCCGCATTGTCAAAGTACACCAGCGGCTTGCCATTCACCACCTGGTCCAAAATCGGAAAATCTGCCCGAACATCGTGGGCCAGGGGTTTAGCCGTTGTCAAAGTCATTGCCTACACCGTCCATTGCTGAATGTACTGGGTCATACGCTCTCGCAGGGGAGCCACAGGGATGGGCTCAATAATTTCCATGGCAAAGGCGTAAATTAGTAGCCGCTGGGCCTGGTTACGATCAATCCCCCGGCTTTGTAAATAAAATAGCTCGTCTGGGGCCAGCTGGCTGACGGTGGCTCCGTGGGCGCACTTGACGTCGTCCGCCACAATATCCAGCTCTGGCTTAGTATCCACCCTCGCCTTGGGTGACAGCAGCAGATTGCGATTGAGCTGGGCAGCATTGGTCAGCTGGGCTGCCTGGGGAACATAGACCCGACCGTTAAACACACCGTGGGACCGCTCATCCATCAGATTTTTTTGGAGCTGACTGGCGCTGCCGTGGGGATGGGCCAGGGCAATCAGACTGTGGGTATCGGCCAGCTGCTTATCGCGAATCGCGGTCAGACCGTTAAGGGTGGTCTCTGTTTGTGGCCCAGCCTGGTAAACCTCCAGGTTATGGCGAGATAGGCTCGCCCCCAGGTTAATGGATGTATTGCGATAGCGGCTGTCTCGCCCTTGGGAAACGGCGGTTTTGCCAATGTGGATGGTCTCAGGAGACTCTTGCTGGAGCCGGAGGTGAGCCACCTCGGCATTATCATGGACCCAAAATTCACTAACGCTGTTGGTAAAGCTGGCCCCCGTACCGTGGAACTCTTCAATTAGAGTGACGGCACTACCGGCTTCAGCCACGACCAAGCAGCGGGGCTGCACCAGTAACCCATCGCCTATGGCAAGATAAACAACCTGTACCGGCGGCTCAATCGCCACATTCTTACCAATGTGGAGCACCGCCACATCAGCAAAGCCCGCCGTGTTGAGCGCGGTAAAGACCTGGTTGCTCCCCTGCACCTGGGCTAAGCCATGGGGAACAGAGTCTGTCTGAGTGAGAACAGCAACACCCTCACCTAGCAGAGAAAGGCTATCGACAAAGGTGCCATTGACAAACACAGCCCGAAGACTCTTGTCGTCAGACAGACTGACCTCGGTCACAATTTTTTTGGCCTGCCCCAGGATCTCATCGGTCAGGGCCGCTGGAGCCTGGAAGACCGTCCCCAACATAGACGAGAGATCGGTAAAGCGCCAATTCTCGTCACGCTTTGAAGGAAAGGTCCGTTCCTGGACAACGGATCGGGCCGCTGCCCGCAGGTTCTCCAATCCCAACCCAGATTGCTCCGCTATGAGGGTGGCCTGACGCAACAGCGACTCCAGATAGCCGCTGTGCTGGGTTACGGGCATTGCAACATTGCTCATGGGGTCACCGCCTGCTCTTCCAAGAGCCACTCATAGCCTTTAGCCTCGAGGGCCAGGGCCAGTTCTTTACCACCGGTTTTAATGATGTGCCCAGCGCACATCACATGGACATAGTCCGGCACAATATAGTTGAGCAACCGCTGATAGTGGGTAATTACCAAGTTAGCATTGTTGGCATTGGCCAGCTGGTTAACGCCACCAGCTACGGTTTTGAGGGCGTCGATATCCAACCCTGAGTCAGTCTCATCTAAAATTGCCAGGGTAGGCTCCAGCAGGGCCATCTGCAAAATCTCATTGCGCTTTTTCTCACCGCCTGAAAACCCTTCATTAACGCTGCGGTCAAGAAAGCTTAGGTCCATTTTGACGATGTCGGTTTTCTCTTCGATGAGATCATCAAAATCAAACACATCGACCTCGTCTTCACCACGGGCCTTACGATGGGCATTGTAGGCCACCCGCAAAAACTCACGGTTACTCACCCCAGGAATCTCAAGGGGATATTGAAAGGCCAGAAAAATGCCCGCAGTGGCCCGCTCGTGGGGCTCTAGTTCAGAAAGAGCTTTGCCATTAAACTCGATGGTGCCACTGGTTACTTCATAGTCGGGATGCCCCGCTAACACCTTGGAAAAGGTACTCTTGCCGGAGCCGTTCAGACCCATGATGGCGTGGATTTCACCGGCTTTTACTTCGAGGCTGAGACCCTTGAGGATTTCGGTACCGTCTACGCTGGCCCGCAGGTCTTTGACAGAGAGGATTGTTTTTGCGTCTGGGTTAATCATTGAAGTGTATCTAGAAGAGTTGGGCTAACCAACAGAGTTTTCTAACTTGAGGGCCAGCAGTTTATCAGCCTCAGCCGCAAACTCCATCGGTAGTTTATTAAATACATCCCGACAGAAACCGCTGATAATCATAGAAACAGCATCTTCAGGGGAAATACCTCGCTGGGCAAAGTAAAACAGCTGATCTTCACCAATCTTTGAGGTGGAGGCTTCATGCTCTACTTGACCCGTGCTGTTTTGTACCTGGATATAGGGATAGGTGTTGGCGTTGGAGGTATCACCGATCAGCATTGAATCGCACTGGGAGTAGTTGCGAGCATTTTCAGCCTTAGGATTGACCTTGACTAGGCCGCGATAGCTGTTTTTGGAGCTACCCGCCGAAATCCCCTTGGAGATAATCGTACTACGGGTATTTTTGCCCACGTGGATCATCTTGGTGCCGGTATCGGCCTGCTGCAGATTATTTGTCAGGGCCACGGAGTAAAATTCGCCCACGGAGTTATCACCCGCCAATACACAGCTAGGGTACTTCCAGGTAATGGCTGAGCCAGTTTCCACCTGGGTCCAGGAGATTTTAGAATTTTTACCCGCACAGAGACCGCGCTTGGTAACAAAGTTATAGATACCGCCCTTACCGTTCTTATCTCCGGCAAACCAGTTTTGAACCGTAGAATAGTTGATCTTGGCGTCGTCTAGGGCTACTAGCTCAACGATGGCCGCGTGGAGCTGATTGCTGTCGTACATTGGGGCGGTGCATCCCTCTAGATAGGTGACCGAGCTGCCCTTATCGGCAATCACCAGAGTGCGCTCAAACTGGCCCGAATCTCCGTTGTTAATACGGAAATAGGTGGACAGGTCCATCGGACACTGGGTGTTTTCAGGAATATAGACAAACGAGCCATCGCTAAAGACCGCCGAATTGAGGGCTGCAAAATAGTTATCCGCCACCGGGACCACGCTGCCCAAATACTTTTGAATCAGCTCTGGATAGTCTTTGACCGCTTCTGAAATTGAGCAAAAGATAATACCGTGCTCCGCCAGCTCCTCTTTAAAGGTGGTGGCCACTGAAACACTATCAAACACGGCGTCAACGGCTACATTAGTCAGGCGCTTTTGCTCCGATAGGGGCAGCCCCAATTTTTCAAACGTGGCCAGAATTTCTGGATCCACCTCGTCTAGGCTGCTGAGCTTTTCGCTCTGCTTGGGAGCCGAATAGTAAATAATGTCCTGATAGTTGAGGGGCTTGTAGCTGACGTTGGGCCACGTGGGTTCCGTCATTTTTAGCCACTGCCGATAGGCTTTGAGACGAAACTCCAGCATGAATTCTGGCTCGCCCTTTTTTTGGGAAATTAGACGAATGATATCTTCGCTTAGCCCACGGGGGATGACGTCGGACTCTACGTCGGTGACAAATCCGTACTTGTAGGGCTGGCTGACAACGGATTGAACGCTAGTGCTCATGGTTTACCGGGGAATCTGAGGAGGTTAACTAAACTCTGAGACCTGACTGTGGGGCCGCAGCTCTGGGATCTAAAAGCGCGGCCAGGGAAAATCATAACGGTTGGATCTGACTGTAAAACCTGCCGCTGGACCGGCCAAACCAGCCATCGCCAGACTAATACTTATTAGTTTCTGTGCGGACTCGCTCAAAGGT
>JBCCAQ010000088.1:0-17727 GCA_039814735.1 Cyanobacteria bacterium P01_A01_bin.15 | reverse complement strand
GGTGCGGTTCTATTTGGAGAATGCTGAACTCCTCCGCCGAGCGTTGACCGACTTGGGCTTCACCATCTTCGGCGGCGTGAACGCCCCTTACATCTGGCTGCAAACCAAAGACGGCGCATCAAGCTGGGACTTTTTCGATCTTATGCTCAGCGAATGCCACCTCGTCGGCACGCCCGGCAGCGGCTTCGGTAAGAGCGGCGAAGGTTACTTCAGGCTAAGTGCATTTAATAGCCGCGCGAATATCGAAGAAGCCATTGAACGATTACAGAAACGTTTTTCGTGAAGCGAAATAGTGAGTCGAATACGTTATGGCTGAGCCCGGATTCCATTTCGAACAAGAGGTCGCCACCTTCCTCGCCCTTTGCCGCACCGCTTCCCTCGCAACGGCTGACGCGAACGGCCTGCCTCATGCGGCAAATGTGCAATACGCTTCGCTCAATAGCTTTGAACTCGTCTGGCTATCCAGCCCGAAGAGCAAGCACAGTCAGCATCTTGCCCAGCTTCACCCAGAACAAGTCACCGCTCGTCAACAAGCTGCCATTGCAGCTGATGCCCTGGTGCGCATTGAAGACTACCAGCACAGCGTTCCCTATAGCGATCGCGGCAAGGTTCCCATCGAACCGCTGCTTTCCACCCAGTGGTTTGTAAATATCCGCCCCATGGCCGATAAGGCGCTGGATGCCCTCGACAACCATCAGTCGCCAAACTTTGTTCCCGAGCGCTGGACTAAAGTTTACCGCGACTGGTTAGTCAATCTGCGGGACTGGTGCATCTCTCGTCAGCTGTGGTGGGGACACCAGATTCCCGCCTGGTATGCCATTAGCCAAACCAATGGAGAGATTACCGACTCCACCCCTTTCTTTGTCGCTGAATCAGAACAAGCAGCCCGAGCCCAGGCCGTAGAACAGTTTGGTGAGAACATCGAGCTAAAGCAGGATCCTGACGTATTAGATACCTGGTTTTCCTCCGGACTGTGGCCCTTCTCTACCATGGGCTGGCCCGATCAGACCGCCAAGGATTTTCAGACCTACTATCCAACCAGCACCCTGGTTACCGGGTTTGATATTATTTTCTTCTGGGTCGCTCGCATGACCATGATGGCCGGGCATTTGACTGACACCATGCCCTTCGAAACCGTATACATCCATGGGCTAGTGCGGGATGAGAAAAACCAAAAAATGTCGAAATCCAAGGGCAACGGTATTGATCCCCTGGTATTGATCAACAAGTATGGAACCGATGCCCTACGCTACACACTCATCCGCGAAGTAGCAGGGGCCGGGCAGGATATTCGCCTTGACTACAATCGTAAAACCGATGAGTCCTCATCGGTCGAAGCATCGCGGAACTTCACCAACAAACTATGGAACGCCTCTCGGTTTGTGATGATGAACCTGGGTGGAGCCACCCCCGAGAATCTGGGAGAACCTGACACCACCAAGCTAGAGCTAGCCGATCGTTGGATTCTTTCAAAGTTTAATCAAACCGTTGCTCGGACAAGGGCTGAGCTAGACAAGTACGGCATGGGCGAAGCTGCCAAAACGCTGTACGAGTTTACTTGGGGAGACTTTTGCGATTGGTATATTGAGCTGGTAAAGCCCCGGCTTTACGGCAAAAATGAGGACTCCAAGCTGGTGGCCAAACAGACCCTGGCCTTTGTCCTTGACGGCATTCTTAAACTACTACATCCATTTACGCCCCACATTACCGAAGAAGTGTGGCACACCCTCACCCAGGCCGGTGAGAATAGCTACCTGGCCGTACAGCCCTATCCAACCGTCCAGCCTGAGCTAGTAGATACTGAGCTAGAAAAAGACTTTGACCTGCTCATTGGCACCATTCGCACCATTCGTAATCTGCGGGCAGCTGCAGGTGTAAAACCCTCGGCTAAAATCGAGGCAATCTTAAAAACCGATGATGCCAACGAGGTCCGGGTTTTGGAGGCCACCCAGATTTATATAAAGGATGCTGCCAAGGTTGAGACGTTGACCCTGGGCGGAGCGGCCCTACCTGCCAACGGCTTGGACATAACCTATACAACGCAGCAGGCACCTGATGGAACGGCAACACCGAGCACAGCTGACGAAACGGACAAACTGCCAGAGATTGATTGGGGTGACGGTGTAGAAGCGATTCAAACGCTGCTAAAGCACCCTTTGGGCTATACGGGGCAGGCCTATAACGCAGCCAAAAAGCCAGCATCTGTGTTGCTGCTGCTGCTGCTAACAGCGCTTGGTCTGAGATTAGCAGCAGCGATTGTCTCAGGGGTTAATACCCTGCCACCCATTGGCAGATTTTTCCAGCTAATTGGTGTTAGCTACACTGCCTGGTTTGGCGGTCGCTATCTTTTCAAAGCAGCCAATCGCCGACAGCTCTGGAACAATACAACTGAGTTTTGGGATGAGGTGGTTGGGACTTTTAGTAGCGATCGCATTGAGCATGATGCCGAAGGAAGCAAAGAGCTTCTGGGTATTCGAGATACGCGACAGATGTTTGCAGGGGTGTTTGGCACGGTTGAAGTCCTAATTCCACTGACGGGTCTAGTTGACGTCGATGCCCTCAAACAAAAGTTAGAGAAGTCTCTCGCCAAGGTGGAAGGAGAGATGAAATCGATCAACGGTCGTTTGGGCAATCAGGGCTTTGTAAATAAGGCACCTGAGCGTGTAGTACAAGAAGCAAGAGAATCGCTGGCGGAGGCAGAGACCCAGGCAAAGCTGCTCAAGGAACGACTGGCAATGCTCTAGTAGCTAGGTCCTAACCTGAGATTTTTTGGCTCCATTCTTAGATATACAGATGTTGCAAGCAACGTCTCTCCAGCATTAATTTTTGGCCCTTGTACCATCCACCCCCCGTCCTTAGCCTCCGTAACAGTTTGTCAGCGGCGGTCAGACCTAGTAGCTAGACCCGGAGCGGCTAACCCGGTACGTTGAGACCGCAGTCGCTGCAGCGCCAGAAAAGCTTGCCTGAGGATACATGGCGCAATAAAACATTGGAACAGCAAGGACAGGTCTGCCTATGGGCAATGGGTTGTTTGGGCAGGTCCGCAATGACCTGCTGCTCAAAATGAGGATGCTGAAGCAAAGTTTTCATGGGATAGCTTGATAAAGGGTTTTATTAAAAGTTCCAAGTTGAAAAGACTAGACAGCAGCTTTGCCACTGTCTAGTCTGTGGTGGTTTTATCCCAAAGCTTAGGTGCAACAGCACAAGCGATCTCTATCAATTACCCAACCCCCCAGGGGTTTCTTCCAAACAGTCAGGATCCACATAGTGGCAGGTAGTATTGTCCTGGCAAATATACGCCCATCCCGCATCGTTAATGGCGACCAGCCTGTAGGACATATCTTGAACAAAATAGCCCCTATGGTTTCGAGTACCTGATTTGACTCCAAGGTTGTAGGCGTCTGCTTTAATCATCGGATGTCTCCAAAATAGAATTAGTCAAGTGTTAAGTTAAATAAACTGAATTTATGCGTTGCTTTTCTTGAATAAACTAAGCTTATCTTTAAAAACATCAGTCGTTCATTAAGTTCTATTAGCGCTTAACAAAACCGGCATTGCCGATCCCCGAGAGGGCCTCGGTTATAGGGGATTTTCCAATGGCGATGACGACAGAGCGGGCCATCCCTAGATCAGCGATCGCATCAAACCTGTCGCGACTCGTTGTTGGCTATCGCAAACTTCCAATAGACCCGTTTTCAAGAACAAAGTTAAACGTAGCTCGTTTGATATTGTTGCCATCCTCCATCGACATCAAGAGGGCTGGATTAAATAGAAAATCATTTTGATTGGCTGCTTCTTCAGGGAAATAGAGCTGTGTTGTTAAAACAGGCAGCTGGGGAGCTTTTACCTTGACATGAAAGTGGCGTGTGCGCCCCGGATAGAGACCTGGAACAATGGTCTCTATCCGGTAGCGTCCCTCTGGGTCTGTAAATTGATGGCCGCGTAGGTTGTAACCAGTATTGTCGTACTCACCAAGATCGTTCGTATGCCAAAAATCCAACAAAACATTGGCGATGGGAACACAGTCTGAGGACAGTACCTGCCCCGTAACAACTATGGGAACACCGCGAGTTTGGGGCTCCAACAATGACTGTCGTTCTGGGGAGTCGGGAGTATAAAAGGGACCCGCTGTTTGGGAAAGGGTAGAGCCGCTTTTACAGGCGGGCGATGTCAAATCTGGGTCTTGATTTGAGCGACCGGTCGCACTGCCAGGCGATAGGTTAGAAAAGGCTTGCCCACAGGTGGCTGAGGCAAATGATGCCAGCGTTACAGGACACAGTCGTAACAGGGTCCGACGATTCAACCGTTGTTTGAACATGGGATTTGTCGATAGCTGTCCGGGTGACTTTTATGGTAAGGCTATTCGAGATCGTTGGGAGGTTCTGTACCCGATTGATCAACCAAACGAGCCAAAGTCCGATGCCCTATGCACAGCCTCTACCTCTTAAGCAAAATAGTTAAATTGCTCGGGCTATTCAGATTTAAGATAATTGCGACCGAGTTCTAAGCAAAAATTCAGCAAGCTACTGTTCAATAGCAGCTATGGAGGTCAACCTTCCTGGCTGTCCTGTGCAAATTATCCGTCCACCTAGATATCCACTCACCATACACTATGGTTCAGTCCCAACCTGTCCTAAAGACACTGCCCAGTTTTGAGACCGCATTGGGCCAGCCCCTAGCTAAGACTTCCATCAGTGTTTTACAGGTCAACCTAGGCCGTAGGTGCAACCTCAGCTGTGCCCACTGCCATGTAGAAGCTGGACCCCATCGAACTGAAGAGCTCTCCCCTGAGGTGTGCGATCGCATAGTAGAAATCATCCATCGTTTCCCCCAAATTCAGACCGTAGACCTAACCGGTGGCGCTCCCGAGATGAACTATGGCTTTCGACCGATCGTGGAGGCTGCCCGCAGCGAAGGGAAAGAAGTCATTGTGCGCTCAAATCTGACAATCTTTTTTGAGCCTGGATACGAGGATTTACCCGACTATTTTACGCAACATCAGCTGCGGGTAGTGGCGTCACTCCCCTGCTATCTGGAAGATAACGTCGATAAAGTGCGCGGTCAAGGAGTGTATCAAGACTCCATCGAGGCACTAAAGCGACTCAACCAAAAAGGCTATGGCCAGCATCCAAACCTGATGGTTGATCTGGTTTACAATCCCCCCGTGCCAACATCTAAAGATTTTTCGCTCACACCGGAACAAGCAGGGTTAGAACGAGCCTATAGAACCTATCTCAGCGAACATTTTGATATTCAGTTCAACCACCTATTTACCATCACCAATTTACCCATTGGTCGCACTAAGTTCCACCTGAACCACCGCCAGCTCCATGGACCCTACCTCCAGTTTTTGGCCAAGCACCACAATGCTGACACGGTGAACCATTTGATGTGTCGAAATGAGCTATCCATAGACTATCTTGGCCAGGTATATGACTGCGACTTTAACCAGATGGAGGGGTTGCCTGCCCTAGACGCTCAGGGGCAAACAATCACGGTCCAGTCTTTACTTGACCGTGGCACCTTAAACGTAGTTGAACATGTGCAAACGCGGCCCTACTGTTACGGCTGTACGGCTGGAAGCGGTTCTAGCTGCGGGGGCTCTCTGGTTTAGTGCGGAAATTTTTCCCAGGGATGATGTTTTTTGTCACGATGAAATCACAGGAGTATCGTTCATGAGACGTTTTAGAAAAGGGCTTGGCAACAAGCCGAGCAGTCTATCAAAGTTTACTAAGCTTATGTCCTTTGCTTTGGCCGGTATGGTGCTGCTAGCGGCCTCCCCCGCCATGGCTCAAGAAGCCAGCGGCGGCATCCAAGGTACGCTACAAAATGCTCTCAACTGGATTGACAGTTTGGGGCCGGTGGCACCGATTGTTTTTATTGTGATGTATGTCGTCATCACCGTATCGTTTTTACCCGCCTCGGTAGTTACCCTGGGGGCGGGGGCCGTCTTTGGCATTGTCAAAGGCGTCATTTTTGTTTTTATCGGGGCTATGCTGGGGGCGACAGCGGCCTTTCTAATCGGTCGCTATTTGGCCCGCGACTGGGTATCCCAAAAAGTATCGGGTAACCGCATCTTTAAGGCCATTTACGACGCGATTGAAAAAGAGGGTCGAAAAATCATCTTTTTGGTGCGACTTTCCCCCGCCTTTCCGTTTAACTTGCTGAACTATGGCTTAGGACTCACAAACGTTTCCCTAACCGACTATGTGCTCGGCACGGTGGGCATTTTGCCAGGGACAATTCTGTACGTTTATCTGGGTGGAGTTGTCGGTAGTGCCGCCTCAGGGCAAGAGAGATCCCCTGCTGAGTGGGCTTTCCTAGTGGTCGGGTTAGTGGCCACATTTGCAGTGGTCTTTATTGTCACCAAAGTCGCCCGCAAGTCTCTCCAAGAGTCCATCCCTGAGACCGCTCAGCCGGCGTCGTCTGAGTCTTAAGGGTTTTCTAATAAAAGCACTCTTGATACCAAGCTCCCTACTTAAAAAGCACCAGGTTCTTCCAAACCGCATAGGGGAGGTCCCCGCTAAAGCATTGGCAAATACCACAGCTGCTTTTTATGGAGGGAGCTTTTCAGCTGTTACCATACCCATAGGTATTCTTAATACCTGCTTAATTATTAGCTTGTTCTGCCTTTACCCGCGCTTTTATCGTCATGGTCCGAAAAAAACACGTTTGGGGTCTGTTGGCTGCGGCAGCTGTGCTTCCTTTCGGTTGGCGATTTATCCAGGTTTTATTTGACCATCAGGCCCTGATGGAGCTGATTTACAGTGCCGGAAACTGGCGAGTTGTCGTCTTTCTAGGGGCCCACACCGTGGCCGCCGCCGTGGGCATACCGGGAACGGTCCTGGTCGTATTGGGAGGCGCACTATTTGGCTTGCTCTGGGGTACGTTGTGGTCCGTCATTGGAGCCACCGGTGGTGCAATAGTTGCATTTTGGCTGGCCCGCTATTTATTTCACGGGTGGTTTGAACGACGCTTTAGCCGCCACCCTCGATTTAAGGGCATATTTGAGCGCTTAGACCATACAATGCAGAATCAGGCGCTATCCTGTGTTTTGGCGGTAAGATTTGCCCCCATTTCCCCCTTCAATGTAATCAACTTTTTATTTGGTCTAACAAACATTCCCGTGACCTCTTACGCTGTCGGTACTCTGATTGGGATTATCCCCGGTACGATGGTCTACACATGGTTGGGAGTCACCGGGGTAGGAGCCTTACGCAGTGGTGATTGGTGGCCCGTTGTTATCTGTCTGAGTTTGCTGACGGGGCTGTCGCTGATGCCGGTTTTTGCTCAAAAGTATCGCCAGAGCCAACTGCCCTAGCATGGTGCAGAGCTTGACTCCGCCCCCATCTACCCACAGTCTTAAGCAAAGCACAGTAGGATAGGCCCACATTGATGGGATAGCGGACGGTGTTAAGGCGATTTTTGAACCATAACAAGCGCGCAGAAAGCCTCAGACCCTTTAAACGTCAGCGACCGAGGGAGCATATTAGCAGATTTGTGCTCAGCATGCTGCTGTGCGTAGCCCTTAGCCTGGGGGTATTTACAGCCCCAGACCCGGCGGCCCAGGGGACCAAGGATCAAGAGAGTACGGTCCAACCCGAAGAGATTAGGACGGCAACGGTGGTAGTAGATGACCACAGCCTGTTTGAAGTGGCGGGAACTCCAGATCTAACAGCTAAACAGAGAGCCCAGGCGATCAATACGGATTTGGCGGAGCTAGCGGACTCTAGCGAACCGCTGGGGGTGATTGTGGATGGGTCTGGCTATACGCCGATTATTTACAACGGGTTTGGCCTGGTAACCAGACGCCAGCTTTTGTCGGTGACGGCCAACGACCTGCGCGCAGAGCAGCCTGAAGTTAATGTTCAAAAGGAAACCTTAGAACGCCAGGCCAGGGAATGGGCTGATCTAATTGAGCAGCGGTTAACCCAGGCTCGACTGGAGCGCAGCGGTGACTACATGCTGCGGGCGATTATTTTTTCCTGTGTTGTTTTATTGGGAGCGCTAACGCTCCATTATTTGCTGGGCTATCTCTGGCGGCGGTACATTCTGCCACTGCTGCCGGTCACCACTGTTCCACCACATCCTGGGAACACAGGGTTAACCCGACCCCAGTTTTCACTGGCTCGGTTTAGTGCGGGGCTGGCCCTGTTGGCGCTGCGGGCGGGCCTCTGGCTATCGGCACTGCTGTTTGTGGTCAAACGGTTTCGAGTCACCCGCGCCTGGGCCAATCGGCTACAGGAATTGCTGGTGGCTACCTTTGTACGTGAGTCGCTCCCCCTGGGAGAAACCAACCTGTCAATTGCTGATATTGTGGCCCTGCTGGTGTGGCTGGGAGGGCTGATTTTACTGGCGCGGATGGCGACTAATGTGTTGCGATCGCGCCTACTCCAAACCTCCGGTCTCAGCCTCGGCATGCAGGCCGCCATTGCCATCCTGGCACGCTACGCCATTTTATTTGTCGGCGTCATTGCCGTTTTGCAGCTATGGGGGATCGATCTCAGCTCCCTAACGCTGCTAGCCAGTGCCCTGGGTGTGGGACTTGGCCTGGGTCTACAAAATATTGCCAAGGATGTTAGCAGCGGTCTGGTACTTGTATTTGAGCGTCCTATCCAGGTGGGGGACTTTATTGAACTGGGGGATCAAATGGGCGTGGTGGATCGCATTGGCCCCCGCAGCACAGATATCCGAACCCTGGATCAGGTGTCGATCATTGTGCCCAACTCACGATTTTTAGAGCAGGATGTGATCAACTGGAGTCACCGCAATCCCCTCTCCCGCATCCATATCCCTGTGGGGGTAGCCTATAGCAGCAACCCAGATAAAGTCAGGTCTGTACTGCTGGAGGTGGGACGCGAGCACCCCGACGTGATGGCAGCCCCAGCACCGGAGGTTTTTTTAATCGGGTTTGGAGACAGCTCCCTAGACTTTAAGCTGCTGGTGTGGATTCGCAAACCTCAGCAACATCTCAAAATTCAAAGTGATTTAAATTTTTCAATTACCACCGCCTTTCGCCAAAACAATATTGAAATCCCCTTCCCCCAGCGGGATGTACATATCGCCCAGGTGCCGCTTCCAGTAACGCTATCCAAGGACAGTTTGAGCCAGCTAGGCCAGGGGACAGATAACCACACGGTAGACATCAAACAGGAGTAGGACCGGACGCCATTAATTATGTATCCCTGATTTCTTTTGAGCAGCGCAGTTTACCCTATGATATGCTTATATAAACAATGTAAACTTTTATAAAGTATCTGCTTGCATGGGCAAAGTCTTTTGAGATCTGTTGTTTGTATGTCAGGCAGACACAATTAAAAATCAGCTGCTGTTCCCCACGGATGCAGCACTTTGTTACTGAGTCACACACATATCATTGTCTATCAGTGCCCTGTGTCTGATGAAAGTTGGATTTTGGCTTCTCACTGTAACCTAAATAACAGATTTATGGCGGTGGGTACGACCCTGTACGGCATGCTTGCCGTCTGGGGTTTGACAGGTCCTGACGGTTTGTTTTAGTTTGTTTTCTTCGCTTTAGCCGTGGCAAGGCGGCTAAGGGTGTGACTTGAGGTTTACCCAGTATGAATTGGTTGATGCGTGTGGAAAAGTGGTGCCTTTGGGGCCACATTCTCTCGATGGCGTTTGGTTTAGCAGGGCTACTTTGGGTGATGCCCCACCCCGAGATTTTAGATTATTTACCCGCGGGTCCCACCCTCTACGGCTGGAGTCTGGCAGGCGGTGGCGTGGCCTATATCCTGATGGGGGTTTTGGCCGTTTCTCTCTACAGCTATCGGACCATTGGCCTGAGGGCACTGGCCGCCTTTTTGATACCGGCTATCGGGGTGTCTTTATCAAGCGAGCTGCTGGGGACAAGCACTGGTTTACCCTTTGGCGACTATAGCTACCTCAGCGGATTGGGGTACAAGATTGCCGGACTGGTGCCGTTTACGATTCCCCTGTCTTGGTTTTATTTGGGGATCTCTTGCTATCTACTGGCGCGGGGCGGCCTGCTGAGGGCAGGGGGCTCTAGTCTTTGGCATCTACCAGCCTTAGCCACCGGATCGCTCCTTTTGATGTCCTGGGATTTTGTACTAGATCCGGCCATGAGTCAGACGGCCATGCCATTCTGGTATTGGCACAGACCCGGGGCCTTTTTTGGCATGCCGTACCAAAATTTTGCAGGTTGGTTTTTTACCGGGCTTACCTTTATGGCACTGGCGGCGGTTCTCTGGCGGAAAAATACCCGCGTTAGCGGACTGACTCGAGCCGAGCTCACACTGCCGCTGATCATGTATCTGGCTAATTTTGGGTTTGCCATGGTAATGAGCCTGGCCAGCGCCATTTATACTCCGGTTTTGCTGGGTCTGGTGGTCGGTGTTTTGCCCGCAGTTTTGTGCTGGCTGGCAGCTCCGACGGATACAGATCAGACCGTGGAGCAGCTCCCACCAACGGTCAAGCTGACAACGGCAGGGGTGTCTGAATCGTGATCGCATCCGCTGGCGCGATCGCACTTGTCCTGCTCATGCTCCAACTACCCGCCACCATGGTGTTGTTATCGCGGTTAGTCAAAGGGCCTACCCGCCGCCCGCCGCTCCAGCCCCGCGCGGCCACACCGGCCCAGTCCGGCTCTGTCAGCGTGGTTGTGCCAACCCTCAACGAAGCCCAGCGGATTACCCCCTGTCTAGAGGGATTGAAGCATCAGACTGGGGAAGTACGCGAAATTATCGTAGTAGACAGTCGCTCCACTGACGGTACTCCCGAGTTGGTCAGGGCGGCCCAAACCCAGGACCCACGATTTCAGCTTCTCAGCGACGATCCGCTACCGCCTAACTGGGTGGGTCGTCCATGGGCGCTTCACTACGGCTATACCCACAGCTCTCCCCAGAGCAAATGGATTCTGGGTATTGATGCGGATACCCAGCCACAGCCTGGACTGGTGGCCGCTCTGCTCTCAGCGGCTGAGGCAGACAGCTACGACCTGGTTTCCCTATCCCCCCGGTTTATTTTGCAGACGCCCGGTGAGATTTGGCTGCAGCCAGCACTATTGATGACCCTGGTGTATCGCTTTGGCCCTGCCGGTGCTCCCCACGGCGGTGGTGCCGAGCGGGTAATGGCCAATGGGCAATGCTTTCTTTGCAGGCGAGACCTACTGGACCAGCTAGGGGGTTACACCGTTGCCAGCAGGTCTTTTTGCGACGATGTGACCCTGGCCCGATATGCCGCCCAAAATGGAGCGAGGGTAGGCTTTTGGGATGGGGCCTTACTCTTAAAAGTACGTATGTACGAAGGTTGGCGGGAAACATGGCAGGAATGGGGCCGCTCCTTAGACCTCAAAGATGCCTCATCCACCGACCAGATTTGGAGTGACCTATGGTTTTTAACCAGCGTTCAGGCGCTGCCATGGCTAAGTTTGCCGGTCCTCCTGCTGGCGGGTAGCTCCAGTCTGTCGGTGCAGCTAGCCCTAGGGTTAAACAGCCTGCTAATTGCAGCCCGGTTTGCCCTGCAGTTTGCGATTTCATCGTCCTACGATCTTAGTAGCGCTCGCGGTCGGTGGTTATTCTGGCTATCTCCCCTAGCCGATCCCCTGGCGGTTTTGCGCATCGGCCTATCCTCATTTCGTACTCCCACCAGCTGGCGCGGCCGTCAATATGCCCTGGATAATGGACCTTAGCAAACAGACCTTAAACCCTGCTATACTGCTATGACCTCGCGTTTCTGCCGGTTAGAAACTGTCGCGGCCCAGGCCGTCGAGAAAACTCTTGAACCGCTCGCATCTCCTAGCAGACAGGATCTTCTGTTCTATTCAAGAATTCCCATATCCAGCCCGGACCGGTTCCAGCTATACGACGGCTGAAGGGGCAAGACTGGAGTAATTATACCTATGTCATTTGACACCCTCGGCCTTTGTGCCGAACTTTTGCGTGCCATCGACGACCAAGGCTACACCGAGCCCACCCCCATTCAACAGCAGGCCATCCCTGTCATTTTGGATGGCCATGATGTCATGGCCGGTGCCCAGACGGGCACAGGTAAAACCGCTGGCTTTACGCTACCGATGCTGCAGCGGCTGAGTCAGTCGCCCGCGCCCAAGGGTCGCCGTCCGATCCGAGCGCTCGTACTCACACCGACACGAGAGCTAGCCGCCCAGGTAGGCGACAGCATAGAAACCTATGGCCGTCATCTGCCGCTACGCTCAGCTGTTGTCTTTGGCGGTGTCAAAATCAATCCCCAAATCCGACAGCTGCGACACGGCGTCGATATCCTAGTAGCTACCCCCGGTCGGCTCTTAGATCACGCGGGACAGAAAACCGTAGATCTGTCCCAGGTGGAGATTCTGGTGTTAGACGAAGCCGACCGCATGTTGGACATGGGGTTTATCCACGATATTCGCAAGGTGCTGACGCTCCTGCCGCAGCAGCAGTATCGCCAGAGCCTGCTGTTTTCTGCCACCTTTTCAAAAGACATCAAACGGCTGGCAGGTAACCTGCTAAATCAGCCCAAGCTGATCGAGGTAGCCGTACAGAACGCCACGGCAGACGGGATCCAGCAGGTCATTTACCCGGTGGATAAAAGCCGCAAACGGGAACTGCTAAGCCATATGATCGGCTCACGTAACTGGCGTCAGGTGCTGGTGTTTACCCGCACCAAGCATGGTGCCAACCGCCTAGCCCAGCAGTTAGAAAAGGACGGACTCAGCGCCGCTGCCATCCATGGCAACAAGAGTCAAGGGGCTAGAACTCGCGCGCTGGCGGCATTTAAAAGCGGTAAGGTGCGGGTGTTGGTGGCCACTGACATTGCCGCTCGCGGTCTAGATATCGCCCAGCTTCCCCACGTCGTAAACTACGAGCTGCCCAATGTGGCTGAGGACTATGTACACCGCATTGGCCGTACCGGTCGTGCAGGCAGCGAAGGTGAGGCCGTTTCCCTTGTCTGTGTTGATGAGCATAAGCTGCTAAGAGCTATCGAACGGTTGCTAAGACAGGACATTCCCAAACTGGTCCTACCGGGATATGAGCCCGATCCAAGGATTAAGCCGGAGCCGATTCAGAACGGACGCGGGCGATCGCAACCCCACGCCCAGGCTGGCCGTCGTCGCCGCCAGTCGCCGTCGACCAAACCCAAACGCTCGATACCAGCCCCGGTACGCCGGTAGTCCTAGCTCCTGGGGGAGACTATTTTTAACTGGTTAAACCGTTGCCGTGGATGTTGTTCAACATCCACGGCAACGGTTTTTTAAAAACCTATCAACCGTATCAGATCGTCCGATTTATTTATCCCAGAATCTGATATAGGCCGGAATCGGCTAAAACACCGCGAATATCTGGATCAATACAGCAAATTGATACTACGCCGTCTCCTAACAAAAGATACGCCGTTTAACAATGCAGCTGGGGAGTCAACCTGGTTCCTCAAATAGTTTTGCTTTGAAGGTCTGTCCGTATGCGTGTTTCCTTGATTACCCTCTGTACCCTAGCAGCCTGTGCAGTCCAGGATTGCCCTGTCCAGGCCCAGGAGCTACCTGAAACAGAGACTACTCAAACAGACATCTCCGCACCGTTGGAACCAGAGCCCATAGCAACTCCTCCTCCAGCGGTCAGTCCGGCAGCGCCACAGACAGCCCCCACCGATCCAATCTCAACTATCCGTCCAGAAGCGCCTCCTCGAGTCCTATTTTCCCCATCTTCTGTTTCCTCAGATGAGCTAGCGGCTGAGGAAACAGATATTTCACCGGCAAGGGAGTTAGTACAGCAGGAGCCACCGGCGGACGCAGCATCGTACACCTGCTCGGACAGGGAGGCAATAGATACAGCTTCTCCCTTATCGAGCAAACCAACAGGGGAACAGTCTTCCCTTGAAGCGATACAGGATCCACTGGCAGAGAACGCCCACCCATGTGTTTTAGCAGAGGAAGTTCCCACCCTTCAAGATTCTGCCGCTGGGGAGAGAATAGCAACCGATGCAACAGACGGGGCTGACCCAGAGGAGAACATTCCTAATACGGCATCGCCCCTAGAGCGTCCTCCCGGACGGCTTTTGAATATGGAAACGGCCAACCAGCTGCCCGCAGACGCTCTGCAGATATCGGTTGGCACCCATCAAACCCTGCAGAACGATTTGCCTGGAACTGGAAATCAGCTGTACTACAGCACCGTTGAGTGGGGTGTTACTGAGGATATACAACTTGGGCTAGCCTATCAAAATTTTGATGATCCCCCCGCCGAGGCCATCAACGGTGAGCGTCCAAATATCTCTTTAGAATCCATTGCTCCGAGTATCAAGTATCGCATTGTTGAGACTGAGCAGTTCTCCGCAGCGGTCCAGGGGTCAGTTGAGTATCTATCGCTCTCATCGGAATTGTTTAATTCCCAAGGGGACGACAGTGAGAGCATTGTCGGTTCGTTACAGGTGCCCCTGACCTATACCGCCTCCCCTGAGCTGCAGCTTCATCTCACACCGGGAGTCTCTTTTTTCCCAGATGAGATTAATAATAGGGAGTTCTACGACACCATTTTTACAGTGGGTACCGGGGTTAGCTGGCAGCCATCGGACCGATGGCTGGCCTATGGCGCGCTCAATTTTCCCATTGGCCCTGGCGGAAATGCTATTGACAGTGACAATGGCTCCATCGAGCGCCAGGCAATCTGGACCGTCGGCACCCGCTACAATGTCACCCCCAAGGTGGGTGTCGATATTTATGCGACCAATGGGTTTGGTAGTACCCCTGCCACCGGTATTCTGGCCTTTATTCCAGATGGGGATAATCCATTGCTGGGCATCCGGCTAAACTACACACCAGATATTGGTCTGGGCTACCGTTCTAGCTATCGAAAGACCGATTTGGCACCGCCGTCTGAGCGAGATCGCCAGCTGCAGCTAGATGGGTTTACCCTGACAACAGCCAATACCCTAGAGCCGGGGACGGTTTCCCTGGGGGCGGGTGCCGGTACCGATGGCAACTACGGTGTGACCTTGGCCTATAGCCCTGATCAAGACTTTCAGATTGAGGCAATTTTAGAAGAGTTTGCCGACGGCGCGAGTCCGGCAGACACCGCTGGCGATTCCTTAAAGTATATGGTGGGAGCCCGTCTGCAGCTGATGGATCAGCGACGGGGCGATCCGGTTTCCCTGGGGGCTCGGGTGTTGGGCGGACGCGACACGGCCTCGGGGCAGCAAATTGGCACCCTGGTTGCCGATGTGCCAGTGACCTACCAGGCTAATTCCCGGACGGCCCTATTTTTTAACCCGCGAGCGGCGGCATTTGGTGACGAAACTAGGGTTGGGGTGGGTTTTGGAGTCAACCATGAGGTGGCCCAGGGACTGCAGCTGATCGGTGAAGTTACCCCAGTTTTAGATGAGCGGGCGGTATGGTCGGTGGGCACCCGCTACAGTCTCCCCAGCACGGCGGTGAGTTTCGACCTCTATGCAACGAATGGGATCGGTCGCACCGGGTTAGGCACCCTGGTTGGGCAGTCTGAAACCCGACTGGGACTGGGTCTAAACTGGATAGTGGGCCGTTAGGGGCAGGGTCGAACCGCCCCTAGCAGCTCTGGAAGGTCTCGTCACTTGCCAGGGAACTATTGGCCACAAACTTTTTGGCTGAGCGAAACTGGTCGGTTTCCCGGAGCTGTTGGCTCATAAACCGACAGATTTCTAACAAAATGTGGGGCCGTTGGGTCGTTAGGCTAATAAACCGCTGTTTTTCTAGCTTGAGTAGGGTGCAGTCGTCTTTTGCGATCGCACCGTTCCAGCGAGGCGCATCATCAAATAGGGCAATCTCACCAAAATAGTTACCGTTGACCAGCTGTTTAATCTCCCGCTGTTCATCGTCAACGGTTTTAACCAGCTGCACCGTACCCGCCGCAATAATATACAGATGAGAGCCCCAGCTGCCTTCATCAAAAACAGTCTCACTGGCCATTAGCTGCTGGGGCACGAGGGCTTCATCAATCAGCAATAGCTCATCTAGGGAAAGATTTTGAAATAGAGCGACATCTTTAAGAATAAGTAGACGATTCATAGGCGTGTCAGGGAAAGACCGTAGCGCGCTGTAGACATCCCGCCAGGGTGACAGGGTGTTTGGCCCCAGTAGACAATTGGCCGTTGAATTCAACTGACCTTTAGTAAAAGGGTATACCCTTTATTGCGAAGTCGTCTAAGGGTGGGTCGCCCTGACTACTCCTCTATTGGCTCCACCCACGGCTGTACAGACCGAGGATGTCGATCAATGGGTTCAATGGTATCCAGCTCATCCCCCGTTCCTGCTCCCAGGGACTTAAACTTGCGGGCACTGACCAAGACCCGACTTTCCAACGAACCCACCGCTTTATTAAAGGTATCGACGGTGGAGTCCAAACCCCGGCGCATCTTTTGCAAATGCCCGGTAAATATCCGCATCCGCTCATAGAGTTCTTTACCCAGGTCGCTAATCTGCTGAGCGTTTTCCGTCACGGCATCCTGCTGCCAGCCATAGGCCACCGCTTTGAGCAGGGCAATCAGCGTGGTCGGCGTTGCCAAAATTACCCGCTGGGCAATCCCGATTTCAATTAGACCGGGGTCCTGCTCCAGGGCCGCACTAAAAAAAATCTCCCCCGGTAAAAACAGCACCACAAATTCAGGACTGGGGCGAAACTGGTCCCAGTAGGCTTTTTGACCCAGCTGCTGAATATGACGACGCACCTGCTGGGCATGCTCCTTGAGCTTGACCAGCCGTCGGGTCTCATCGGTCATATCCAGGGCCTCTAAATAGGCCGCCAGCGGAGCTTTGGCATCCACCACAATCCGTCGCTGCTGGGGCAGCTGCACCACCATATCAGGCCGTAGAGAGCCGCTGGCCACCTGCTGGGTAAAATCACAGTGCTCTACCATACCCGCTATTTCCACCACCCGCTTTAGCTGGATTTCGCCCCAGCGACCGCGCACGTTGGGAGCCCGCAGCGCCTTGGTTAAATTCGCGGTCTCGGTTTGCAGCCGCAGCTGCCCGGTTGCCAGCTGGGTAATCTGCTCGCTGAGCTGGCTGTAGGTCGACAGCCGATCGCGCTCCAGGTCTTGCAGATACGTTTCCACCTTGCTCAGGGAAAATCGCAGGGGCTGGACCAGACTATCGATGGCCTGCTGTCGCTGCTGTAGATCGCTTTGCGACTGGGTTTGAAACTGCCCTAGTTTGGCCTGGGCCAGGTCTAAAAAGGCCGCGTTATTAGTCTGCAGAGCCTCGGCAGAGAGCACCTTAAAGGCATCTACCATCCGCTCCTGCAGCCGCTCTGTGTGGGCGGCCTTGGCCTCGGCTACGGCCCGCTGGGCGGTGGCGGCGGCAGCGGCCTGGCGCTGCTGATCTAGACTTGTCTGTACGCTATGAATCTGCTGGCGCAGCTCGGTAAGCTGGGCATCCCGGGTACGGAGCTGTTCTATCAGGGTGGCGCGCTCGGCAACCAGATCGTTTTTGGCCCGCTCCCGCACCGCCTGGTGGCGCGATCTCAACCCAAACCAGCTGATCAAACAGCCCACTCCCACCCCTGCCAGAAAGATTACCGGCCACTCCATAGGTCAAGTACATAATTACTATTGCACCATAGAGTAGCACTGCAGACGGTCGTAGAACATAAAGCTTAAGCGTTTTAGGAGATAGCGTTTGTTCGGCCATAGCGACCGGGTACCTTCATAGAAGGTATGAATAAGTGTTGATGTATGTTTTGATAAGAGCTGGACTTTCACAGACCGTTTGGAACCATC
>JBCCAQ010000386.1:0-3050 GCA_039814735.1 Cyanobacteria bacterium P01_A01_bin.15 | reverse complement strand
CCAGGCACCATTGGTCCTGACAACCTGGCCTATGCCATCTACACATCAGGATCAACCGGTAAACCCAAGGGTACTCTACTATCTCACCGAGGGTTAATCAATTATCTCAACTGGTGTATCGCGTCCTATCCCCTGACCCAGGGTCAAGGTGTTCTCGTTCAGTCCTCCATTGGGTTTGATGCCACCATCACCAGCTTGTTTTCACCGCTGTTGGTGGGCCAATCACTGCACTTCAATCCAGACGTCTCAGAAATTGAAGCCATCCAACAAGCCTTATCCGCAGGCATGAGCCTGATCAAGCTAACACCCGCTCACCTGAGGGCACTACAGCCCCTACTAAAGGCCCATCCCCTGACAAAAGAACACTTACCCAAAGCCCTCGTCATCGGTGGAGAATCTTTGCATCAGCATCACATCGACCTATGGCAAAAACACTATCCTGACGTAGCGCTGATTAATGAATATGGCCCCACCGAGACCGTTGTCGGTTGCTGTGTGCATTGGGTCAGTCAACAAGACCATGGCAGTTTACCCATCGGTCGACCGATTGATGGAGCACAGCTCTATGTTTTAGATGAGTACTTAGAGCCGGTACCCGTAGGTATTCCGGGAGAACTGTACATCGGTGGAGCTGGGATAGCCCGAGGCTATTTGAATCGCCCTGGATTAACCGCCGAGCGGTTTGTACCCAATCCATTCGCAACGCTTCAAACAGATGCTGCAGATCCTGAATCTGGCAACAGCAATACTCTATATAAAACTGGCGATCTGGTGCGCTACCGAGCAGACGGGACTTTAGACTATTTGGGCCGTATCGACAACCAGCTTAAGGTGCGTGGCTTCCGGATTGAACCCGGTGAGATTGAGGCCCTACTATGCCAGCATCCCCAGGTTAACCAATCGGTAGTTATCTTAAGTAAAGAGCAGGGTCGCACTGACTTGGTAGCCTACGTTGTTGGATCTGCAGCGACGGCATCAACAGATTTTCCTCAACTGATCGCCGATCTAAAACAGCATTTCACTCAGACCTTGCCCCCTTACATGGTACCTACTCAGTTTGTTGAGTTGGCCCAGCTACCCCTGACTAACAACGGCAAAATTGATCGACAGGCCCTGCCTAAACCACAAAAAGTATCTAATCTCCAGGCAGTAGTTTTACCTCAAACTGACAAGGAAACAATTCTATTAGATATCTGGCAACAGATTTTAAGTCATGAATCCGTGGGCATTTATGACAATTTCTTTGAACTAGGGGGAGACTCAATCTCCGCCATGCAGATTGTCTCAAAAGCACAGCAGCAGGGGTTATCCCTTACCCCAACTCAGCTATTTGAGCACCAGACCATCGCAGCACAGGCAGCGATTGCCCAGCAGACACCGACTACATCACCAGCCACAGCCCCTGCAGTGGGTGATGCTCCCTTGGGACCCATTCAGTGGGACTTGTTTAATCAGGCACTTGTAGACCCCCACCACTACAATCAATCCATCATGGTGGTGGTCAAGCCAGAGGTTAATGTTGACTACTTAAAAACAGGGCTACAGCTGTTGGCCGATCACCACGATGCCCTGCGCCTAAGGTTTAGGCAGACTGCAGCACGGTCTGATTGGAAACAGCACTATGCCGCCACCGGGACAGTCCCATTTGAGGTTCTAGCGCTAACGGATGAGCAGCATTTAGCAGATACCGTCACCACGCTCCAAGCAAGTTTGGATCTCACTGAAGGGCCTTTATTCAGGGGCGTATTGCTCCACCTAAATGAAGGCGGTAGTCGCCTAATCCTGATCGCCCATCATTTAATTGTGGATGGTGTTTCCTGGCGCATCTTATTAACCGATCTGTTGACCGTATATACTCAGCTAGAGGCGCAACAAACACCAATACTGCCACAAAAAACAACTGCTTTTGGTGATTGGACACGTCATGTTCAGGCACAACAGTTTGAAACTGAATTTTCCTATTGGTCAGATATGTGTGAGGCCGTTCCTGGCTTACCAGTGGATAACCTTAGCGAGACTAATACTGTAGATAGTCAAGGAGAAATTTCTACTACTCTAGATGCCGAGCAAACAGGACTACTCAAGTCAGTGAAGCTACCCGTTGATGTGCTGTTAACAACGGCTCTGGCTCAAACCCTTAACCAGTGGAGTCGCAATAGCACCCTTGTTCTCGACATGGAAGGGCATGGTCGCCATAGCTGGAGTGACAGTATCGACCTATCCCAAACCGTTGGCTGGTTTACAGCCCTATTTCCGGTGAAATTATCATTACCTGTGGGGTCGCTGGCCGAGCAGCTGAGCTATGTGCAGAAGACTCTGAACCAGGTTCCTAACCATGGCATCGGCTATGGAGCATTACGGGCAAATTTACCCCAGGGAGATTGTGTTAGCTCTCCAGCAGAGATTAGTTTTAACTACCTTGGTAAATTTAATTTAAACCGCTCTCAAGGCTTCATGCAAGGGCTAGCACCTGAAAAAGTGATAGCGATGCGCCATCCGAAAACCCAGTGCCGTTACCTGATGGAGATAATTGCTCTCATCCAACCTGGAGCTACCGGAAACGATCAGCTACAAATTGTTTGGCGATATGATCAGCAATGTTATCACAGCAGCACCCTGGAACAGCTTTCCCAGCGATACATAAACAATCTCAAATCGCTAATTGCCCACTGCAGCCGTCCAAAGGACTATACGCCATCTAGTTTTTCGGCTGCTCGGGTAGATTCGCAACAGCTTAGCCAGTTGATGAACAAGCTGGCAACTAAGGGGAGGGCATAACCATGGCTAATGTTGTGGATATCTATGAACTCTCGCCTACCCAGCAGGGCATGCTGTTTCACACGATTTATGCACCGGAAACAGGTATTTACTTTGAGCAACGCCATTGTTTACTACAGGGAGATCTAGATACCAAAGCCTTTAAACAGGCGTGGCAGCAGGTCGTCAATCGCCACGGGGTGTTGCGCACTGAGTTTCACTGGCAAGAAACAGACAAACCCCTGCAGGTCGTGTATGACACGGTTGAACTCCCCTGGGTTGAGGAAGATTGG
>JBCCAQ010000398.1:0-2403 GCA_039814735.1 Cyanobacteria bacterium P01_A01_bin.15 | reverse complement strand
CATCGTTGCAGCCCACGGCTACTTCGGTCGTCTGATTTTCCAGTATGCCTCCTTCAACAACAGCCGTTCCTTGCACTTCTTCTTGGGTGCATGGCCTGTAATCGGCATCTGGTTCACTGCCCTGGGCATTAGCACCATGGCGTTCAACCTGAATGGATTCAACTTCAACCAGTCGATCATCGACTCACAGGGTCGTGTGGTCAGCACTTGGGCAGATGTCATCAACCGCGCCAACCTGGGTATGGAAGTAATGCACGAGCGCAATGCTCACAACTTCCCCCTCGACCTGGCCGCTGGTGAAGCAGTTCCTGTCGCTATGGTGGCTCCTTCCATCAACGCCTAGTCAGTCGGCTGACTAATAGTCTGAATAGCTGAGATCGGCGCTGTCCTTGCAAGGGCAGCGCCGATTTTATTTGATCGAGTTGTTTAGTAGCCATAGCGGGCAACAAAAGACTGGGGAAATAACGCCCTGAGGTGACAACGCTCTGGTATTAACCAGTAGCGGCCAGCAAAAGCTGTTCTTCGTGCTCAAAATACGACAGCAAACTGGGATAAAGTTCCATTTTCCAGGGCATGTCAGCTTCGCCCGTGCGCCAATTAAACCGGTAGCGATCGTACACGGCGAGATCGCCCACCGCTACATAGGCCCACACAGAGCAAGGCCTACAGCCTGATGGGTGCGTTTTGGGGTTTTGTGTAGCTTAAAATAGGCACGGCCCAAGGTCCTGATGGGGGATGGATGGAGACGTTTGACTGGATTGTAATCGGCAATGGGTTAGCTGGGGCAGCCCTTAGCTACGAGCTAGCAAAGCTGGGGTGCTCGGTATTGCTAGTGGATAATGGCAATTTGGATAGTGCAACCCGCTGCAGCTATGGGGGGATTGCCTATTGGTCGGGTACCGATGCTACAACCAAACTGCTATGCCAGGCTGGTATTGAACGCCATCATCAGCTATCGGCAGAGCTGGGGGCACCCACCGAATTTAGGGAGTTAGATTTACTGCTGACCTTTGCCCCCGATGTAGATGGTGCAGAATTAACAGAACAATATGATCGGTTTGCGATCGCACCCCGTCTAATCTCGGCCCAAACTGCCCAGGAGCTAGAACCACAGCTACAAGCCGATGCCATGGGCGGAGCCTTTACCGTCAGACACGGCCATGTCCACCCGGTCAAAACCGTAGAGGCCTTTAACCAAGCCTTTCGACGCCTGGGCGGACAGCAGATGATCGCCCAGGTGAGCGGTCTGGTAAGGGTCAAACACCGAGTCACTGGCATTATGACCCCAGCCCAGGCCTATGCCGCAGGCAATGTGGCGGTGGCAGCCGGTGGCTACAGCCGTAAACTCCTGCGGGATGTGCGTTTGTCAGTGCCCCTGTATCACACCCACGCTGAAATTGTGAGCCTACCAAAGGTTGATCAGCCGTTGCGAACGTTGATTATGCCTGCGGTGGCCGATCGATTTGAGGCTGAGGCCGCCGCCAGCGACCCGGCCAGCGATGCCCTATGGGATGGACCCACCCACAAAATCGCCCCGCCAATTTTAGATACGGGGGTCATTCAGTTTTTAGATGGCTCCACCTACATTGGCCAGGTCAGCCGGTTTCGCACAGACCTGGGACCTGAGGCCATTGACGCCGCCCAGAGTGAAGCCAGCATGCGCCAGGGCATTACCGCTCAGCTGCCCTGCCTGGCCAATATCCCCGGTCGCTGGCGACACTGTTTGGTCACCTTTAGCCGCGACGGACTACCGCTGGTTGGTCCCCTACCCGGTGTCGACGGTCTGCATCTATTTTCTGGCTTTACCAGTCCCTTTGCCATGCTACTACCGATCGCCCAGCGCTTTGCCAACTGGGTCAGCAGTGCGCCGCAAGCCGATAGCCTAATTGAGCAAATGCTGGTGAACCGGTTTGATTAGGCAGCTGGTTAGATAATGTACGGGTGCTAATTTCGCGGATGCAACGATCTGCTAAAAATGTCGTATGGCACGCAGATAACACCATAGTGCGGTGCAACAAGACCAGCGCCCACACCTCCAACGATGGAGCCTACCAACCAATAGGCGTAATTCACGCTGGGCGAACAGTATTTCAAAAAAGCTAGTCTGTTTACCCCAGGGTTTTATCTAAAACAGCCATGCTGTAGCCCCTGCGATTCATTTGCATTAGTTCTCTATCGTCATAGCTAGTTTTATCTATGATCAACCAATTTACTATTGAAATCAGGCTATGATTTAAATACTTATTTCCAAGGGTGGCCCACAGGCCGCCCGCTGCTGCTAGCGTGTTGACTATCTTTAGTTCAGGGGTCCAAAGTCCATGACGGTAACTGCTTACGCCACTCCGGCATTCTGTGACGGTATTCAATATTTTGGTGAGGCCCCGACCGAGATGGCGGCCTATT
>JBCCAQ010000165.1:0-12244 GCA_039814735.1 Cyanobacteria bacterium P01_A01_bin.15 | reverse complement strand
GGTGCTACAGTCTAGTTATTGGGTCAGATTCCTGCGGAGCCAAGAGGATTAATATCCATGATCGAAATGAAAGTTGCTGGCATTGCACTGGATGCGGTTTCGCGTAATCCTGTGATCTTGCTGCGTGACGCATCCGAACGACGGGCACTGCCTATTTTCATATCCAACGAACAGGCCCGTGCGATTATCGTTGCCTTGGAAAATGAAGATTCTGTACGGCCCATGACCCACGATTTGTTTGCCAATTTGCTAGATGATTGGGAGATGGGGCTAGAACGCATAGTCATTCATTCCTTAAAGGACAATACCTTTTACGCCACCATAACCGTCAAGCAGGGGGAGATTACCAAGGAACTAGACTCCCGCCCCAGCGATGCCATTTCAATCGCGCTGCGGATGGGTGCCCCGATTTGGGTGATGGAAGAGGTCGTGGCCGATGCTTCAATCCCTGTGGATCGAGAGGCTGATGAGGCGGAAAAAGAAGCTTTTCGCGATTTTGTCTCTAACCTGAGTCCGTCGGATTTTGCCCAGCAGGGTCGTTCATCCAATCAGTAGGCTTCTCTAGGACAGCGTTCGCTGAGGCCATGCAGTACCGGCGCTTTGGTAAAACCAACCTAAATCTGTCCGTATTTTCCCTAGGGACGATGCGATGTCTGGAAAACGCAGACCGACTGCATCAGGTTTTGACCGCTGCTGTTGAGCGAGGCATCAATCATATCGAGACGGCACGGGGATATGGCCAAAGCGAACGCTACCTGGGCCAGGCCCTCAGAAATTTTGCTCGGGCCGATTTGACCCTGACGACCAAGCTGCTGCCGGGGAGTGATGTGGACCGGCTAATCGATGACTCTCTGGAGCGATTGGAGACTTCGTATATCGACTGTCTGGCGGTGCATGGGGTTAATACACCGGAGCATTTATACCAGGTGCAGGCCATGGAGCCAGGTCTGGCTAAGGTGCTAGACGATGGCCGGGTGGGGCATGTGGGAGCCTCTACCCACGGGTCGCTAGAGGTGGTGATGGCTGCGATCGCAACTCCCATTTTTAGCTTTATCAACCTGCATTACTACTTTTTTAACCAGCGCAATGCCGCCGCCATTGAGCTAGCCCACCAACGGGACCTGGGTATTTTTATCATTTCTCCAGCTGATAAGGGAGGACAGCTCTACACGCCACCGGAGCGGCTCACGGCCCTTTGTGCCCCCTTTGAGCCCCTGGGGCTTACCTACCGCTGGTTGCTCAGCGATCCACGCATTACCACCCTGAGTATGGGGCCAGCTACGCCCGCTGAACTTGACTGGCCGCTGCAGATGGCAGACAGCACCGCCCCCTTGAGCGCCGAGGAGCAGACCGCACTAGACAAACTGGTGCAGACCCAACGGACGGCCTTAGGCACCGAGCACTGTCGACAGTGCTACGACTGTTTACCCTGCCCAGAGGCCATCCATATTCCAGAAGTGCTGCGACTGCGAAATCTTGCTGTTGCCTTTGATATGAACCAGTTTGGGCAGTATCGCTATGGCATGTTTGAGCGAGCAGGTCACTGGTTTCCGGGGCATAAGGGCAGCCGCTGCACTGACTGCGGCGACTGCCTACCCCGCTGCCCGGAGCAGCTGGATATCCCCACACTGCTGCGCGATACCCACCAGCGGCTAAAGGGGACTGAGCGCAGACGTCTGTGGGGTTAGGGATGGTTGATAAAACGTAACAGCTAGCAACAACCGCATGTCGATTTATCTCAAGAGTCTTAAATTCTTACAAGGGTCTAGGCGGGTCTAGAAATAAGTGAGATACGGTTAGTAACCTGTCCAGCGGACGGTACCGTCAAACTCAATTTTCTGAGGCTCATTTTTTATGGTTGCGATTTCTCGCACGCATCTAGCCAATACAAACCCATCTCAGTCTGACGACCGTGTGGCGGTTTTGCTTATGGGTTACGGCGAAGTAGAAAGTTACGAAGACTTTGCCAACTACAACGAACAGGCACTTAATCTGTTGACCGCAAAGTTTGCCCCGGTGCCCACCTGGATCTACCCTCCCCTAGCTAAGCTATTAGCCCTTTTTGATCGCCATGAGTGGGGGCACCAGCACGATCAATTTGTTTCCCCCCACAATGCCATTTTTGAGAGTCAGCGCAGCGGCATTGAAAAGCACCTGCAGGCCAAATGGGGAGAACGCATTAGCGTCTTTAAGGCATTTAACTTCTGCGCTCCGCATTTACCGCACCAGGTGCTAGACGAAATTCAATCCCAGGGATTTACCAAGCTACTGATTTATCCGCTGCTGGTGGTAGATTCTATCTTTACCAGCGGAATTGCCGTCGAACAAGTCAACAATGCCCTGGCGCAGACATTTGGCGCTAAGGACGACCACTGGCTCCAGGGTATGCGCTACATGCCATCTTTTTACAATGAGCCCGACTACATCGACCTGCTGGCTCGCCAGGTCGACGATAAGATCCAGCAGCATCTGGCCGTCGCCCACCTGCCATCCCAAACGGGTATTGTGCTGATGAACCACGGCTGCCCCCACGAGGCTAAGGGCTTTACCAGCGGCATTACGGAAAGTCAGCTGCTTTATGATGCCGTCCGGGAAAAGCTGATCTATCACTATCCGCTGATATCCATTGGCTGGCTCAACCATGACACCCCGCTGATTGATTGGACCCAACCCAACGTCACCCTGGCAGCTCAAAATCTGATGGATCTGGGGGCCACCGCCTTAGTCTTTATGCCCATCGGCTTTGCCACCGAAAATCACGAAACGCTGCTGGATGTGGATCACATTATTGGTCATCTGCGCCGTAAGCGTCCCGATGTGACCTATGTGCAAATGCCCTGTGTCAACGACGACGATCGCTTTTTGGCCATGGCCGCTGGCTGGGTTGACGGACTGATTGCTGACTTGCTGAATAATGATGGCAAGGTGGTCAACCAGGGCCACCGGGCTGCCCTGGCGGAGGAGTTTCAACGTCACGACGCTGGACACCATCACCACCATGAGGCCCACCACCATAGCCATCAAGACGGTCACCACCATGGCGAACATCACCACGACCACCACGAGCAGCGTCAGCAGCAGCACGCCCACCACGGACACTAGCTCTAACGGCTATGGTTAAGGGAAAATAATCGATAGTACTCCCCTGCTGCTATCGGTTATTTTTCATGGGCATTTTTGAGCAATCGACATTTATTCGGGCCAGCTGTACTACGGTGGAGCAGTGCATTTGCGATCGCACCCTGATGCACAGCTGGCTCAACCCGGCACTGCGCTGTGAGCCCATGGGAGACACCTGGAGCACAGCCCTCAACAGCCAGACGCGGTTTATTATTCAGGTACCGCTGCTGCAGCCTAGCTTGATCAGCACCGTCGTAGAACGCCGCCCCGGACTGATTGTCTGGGCGTTTAACGGCTTTTTTACAGGCCAGGACCGTTGGGAATGTGTCCCCGAAGCGTCGGGCACCCGCCTGATCAACCGATTTGAGTTTGAAATTCCAAATCCGCTGATCGCCTTTGGCTTTAAACAATTTGCTGCCACCTGGACTAAGCGAGACATGGAAGCCCAGCTGGGTCGGCTAAAGCAGATAGCAGAGCGGCTCTAGCTACCAAAATTTAGCGGTGGCGCTTCCATAAAGCCATCTTCTTGCAGCACTTCACCGATTAACGTCTTATCCTGGTTGATACAGTCAGGATTTTTGGCATACTGACATACCCTGGCATAGAGACGAGCCCGAGTCCCCGTTGAGCCATTGGAAAATTGAACAGCATCATTGGCGATGGTAACGCCACAGACAGAACAAGTTTGCGTTGGAGATGGGTTAGTCATGATGGTTCACTCGATTTTGGTCAGGATTTCCAAAGACAGAGCCAGGAATACCCCATATAGGGTAAATACTTTTGCGCGTCTAAGCCACTTGATCGGGTCAAAGACCTACAGGGCCTAGAACTTAAAGCCATCTGTCCGCAAGGATTAAAACAGCTAAAGCTAAACTTTAAGGGATAAATTTAGAGATTACTTAGGATAGATACTCCCAGCTTGTCATCAAAATGTGAAACTATAGAAGTACTTGATTATTTGAATAAGTCCTGTCTGGCGCGAACTTGCTGTCAGGGACTGGACATTGATCTAGTCCATTGTCTGGTCCATTGAGAGTCTTAACATGAACTCTGAGGCTACCCTTAGTCAACTCAAAGTTGCCCTTCCCGATGGGCAAATGCCTTCTAGCTACGGCGTCTACTTCAAAAATACGCTGGTGGCCCTGTGTCATGCCCTAGAAGATCACATTTTGGAGCAGCCCTCAGAAGATACGGCTGCTCCCCTGGTATTGGTTACCTTTCAGCAAGGTAAGTGGTACCTCCAAGAAGCCGATCGCTACGCAGATATTGCCCGCTGTTCAGAGCGAGTTGCGATCGCAGCCGTCCCCGATAGCGGCTTTGGTACCCATGCCACCAGCCAGCTGGCCAATGTCGATCTGGTCCACATCGACAACACCGATAGCTTGATTGAAGAGTGGAATCTAATCATTCTGGCACCGGGTTATGCCGCCATGGTGCTGTGCCACGAACTATCCGACGACGAGTACCGTGGCGACAGTCTTCCCAATATGGACGCCGAGCGTAAGTTTTATGGTCTTTGGACCTTTGATCGAGCGCCGGTCGAAGCCGCCGCCAAAATCTTGATAGAGCGTCTGCGGACCTATGATAGCGACCTGGTCGAGCAGCTCATGGCTAGCTACAACGCCCTCAAAGACACCTCATCCACTGTCCCTAGCGACCTAAGTGGCGTCGTCTCACGGATTGTTAACTATCTCCAAAGCAGCCAGCAGCAGCTGGTAACCGTCAGTCGCCAAACCCGTGAACTTTGGGAGCTAGAGGGACAGGCCTACAAATTAAATCGCAATTTGGCCGCTAACAAGCTACAGGCTTTTTTGCGCATGGTCCAAAAAATCGATGCCCGCGATCCGTTTAATCCAATGGCCTCACTCCAGGTCTCGGCCCTGGCTGAAACCCTAGGTCAGCTGCTGGATTTGCCGACGCTAAAGCTACGGCGGTTGCGACTGGCCGGGCTGTTATTTCGCATTGGGTTAGCCAAAGCCCCAAAGGAAATTTTTCAGCAAACGGCAGACCAGCTTGACCAGGCAAGTTTAGTATTTTGGCGCGATCGCGCCGCCCTCGGCGGTCAGCTCCTATCCTCAATGCCCGAGCTGGCTCCCATCAGTCGTATTGTCAGTCACCAGCTTGAATACTGGGATGGCAGCGGTACCCCCGACGGTTTGAGAGCTGAAGATATTCCCCTCGAGTCCAGAATTTTAGGCCTAGTAGCCTACTTTCAAGAACTGACCGAACCTCGAGGAGAGCGGGCAGCTATGACGCTGGGTGAGGCCCTGGAAACCTGCGAAAAACAGAGTGCCCGGCGCTTTGATCCCAGCCTGGTGGAGTCCCTAGGCACGGTTGTACGGCTAGCTGAAATTGGCATGATGCAGCTGCCCAAACGTCCTAGTCAGCAGCCAACGGTGTGGCTCGAAGATATGAAACCTGCCATTCCTGAGGTGAGCCAGCGCAGTCCCCACGAGGAGGTAACGCCGTGAGCACATCAGGAATTAGCGCTATTTTGCAGGGAGATAAAAAAGACCTGATGGGGGCTGAACTGGCAGGGGAAAACCTAAGCGGTGCCAGCCTGGCCCAAGCCAACTTAAAGGGAGCTAATCTCAACGGCACCAACCTAAAAGGAGCCGATCTCCGTGCCAATTTGCGCGGAGCCGATCTAATGGGGGCCAACCTAGCGGAAGCCGATCTCCGTAACGCTGATTTACGCGGAGCTATCTTACTTGAGGCCGACGTTACCAACAGCAGTTTTTCAGGGGCCTTTTTGGCCGGAGCTGTTTTGAGTAACCTCAACCTTGCTACCGTCGATTTGCGCGGAGCCGATTTGCGTGGCGCTAGTCTAGCTGGCTGTATTCTTCGAAATGCCGATTTGGGCAACGCTAATTTGGCCGGGGCTGACCTATCCCAAGCAGACTTGGAAGAGGCCAACTTAAGCGGGGCTATTTTGCGAGGTGCCAACCTAACCAAGGCAAATTTGCTCTGCGCCTGCGTGGACAATACCAACTTTTCTGGCGCTATCTTGACAGATGCTTGTTTGAGCGGCACCCCTCTAGCAGAACAAAGTTAGCCGGTGACCATGGCTTGCTAAGACTGACGGCATCTAGCCCTAACAATCGTCGACCGGACTACTGTCTCAGGCAATAGTTTTATGAGTACTCAAACCAAAGGAAAGACCGTTTTCCTACTCACCTCTATGGTGGGATGGTTACTTAGCGGCGGCGCGTTAATTTATCTAACACCGTTTTTAGCCAACCAAGTGACCCCCTCGGACACCACCCACCTATGGATGGAAAATCTCACACGGGGTGGCTACAATCCCATACTTGCCCTAGCTGGCGGGAGTAGTGCCCTGCTGCTGACCATCATAGGCAACGCAGTTTGGTACAAGTATTTTGAAGGGAACCCATAGAGCTTATTTATAAATTTCTATGGGTGTTCATATCAAAAGAAATACCCTATGCGGCATTGTGCTCTAATGTTGAGCTGAAATTCAGCCGACAAGGCGCAATAGCTCCTTTTGGCAGGCGAGTCAAACGTCTACCACGGTCGGACTCCTCGTCATCTTTACCGTGCTTTAAACAAAAGGGAATCTACCCTTAATCCAGCAACTAGGTGCTCTTAATTTGGTACCGCTAGATTATTTGGTGGCCTGAATAAATAGCCACGGAGTGTGTTGTTATGGTTAAGCTTTCTAAGGTTTTTGGCGCAGTAGCCACAGTTACAGCTGCTGGTGCCCTGGGTGCAACTGCAGCAGTTGCTCAGACAATTGCTATCGACGGGTCTAGTACTGTTTTCCCCATCACTGAGGCGATGGCTGAAGAGTACGTCACAACTGTTAATACTGATGCCGATATTACAGTTGGTGTTTCCGGTACCGGTGGTGGTTTCACAAAGTTCTGCGCTGGTGAGACGGTTATCTCTAACGCCTCTCGCCCCATTAAGGATACAGAAGTAGAGCTTTGCACCACCAATGGGATTGACTACGTTGCTATCCCCGTTGCTTACGATGCGTTGACGGTTGTTGTCAATCCTGAGAACGACTGGGCAACTGAAATGACTGTTGAAGAATTGAACACGCTCTGGGCACCTGAAGCCGAGGGGACAATCACTCGTTGGAGCCAGCTTGATGCTTCCTGGCCCGATGAGGAAATCGGTCTGTATGGTCCTGGTACCGACTCTGGTACATTTGACTACTTTACCGATGAAATCAACGGTGACGGTGGTGTTAGCCGCGCTGACTACACCGCTAGTGAGGACGATAACGTACTGGTACGCGGTGTTGCTAGCGATCCCTATGCCATCGGTTACTTCGGTTTGGCTTACTTTGCAGAGAATGCAGACATTCTGAAGTCAGTTAGCATCTTCAACGAAACGCTAGGTGAATATGTTGAGCCTACCGTAACCAACGTTGAAGCTGATATATACCAGCCCCTAGGTCGTCCTATCTTTATCTATGTAAATAAGGCCGCTCTAGATGACCCCGACAGCGATGTTGCTGATTTTGTTGAATACTACATTGAGCAGGCTGATTCTGGCGAGTTAGTCCTTGAGGTTGGTTATGTGCCTCTGCCAGACGGTGCGACTGACCCGACTCTCGAAGCTTACGACACAGAAGCTAACACTGTTTTTAACTAGTAGCAGCTAATTGCTTCCTTAGGGATGAGTCATCCCTAAGGAAGGGGACTTCAGAAGTTTTCGACTTTCACATGCTCAGTGTGCATCAACCATTTTTGCCTTGGGGGAATGTTCGCTCCTCCAAGGTTTCCTTAGTGTTTATTTCTTACTTTGTCGTCTATGGTCAGCGTGGAACCCTCTGATTCTGACAACCCTTTGCTTAGCATGGCTAAGGGGCTGATGATGCAGCCGATTTTGTTTATTCGGGTGCTGCCCTATGTGACAACCCAGCTATCGACCTATGGGCTGCGGTTTATACTTCGTCCGGTTGTATTGGTCGCTTTTGGGGTTCATGGACTCCTCTTACTATTGCCAGCCGCTGATTTAACCGCATCAAAACCAGAAGAGCTGGCTGAACCTGAGCAAGCACCTGTGATTGAGGTGCAAAATCTGTCGGATCTAATTGGCGCTGCCCCAGAGACAGAGCTACCACCACCGCCAGCAGAACCCCAAGCGCCGCCAGAAGCCCCCGCTGTGCCCCCAGAAGACATTATCATTACGGACATTGAGGATGTTCCAGACGACCTGCCCCTAGACGACCTGCCCCTAGATGACCCGCCGCTGGATGACCCGCCGCCAGATGACCCGCAACCTTCATTTGATCGGGGGGCTGCTCAAGATCAGGCTGCGGACCTAACCATAACCCTTGGTTAAACGACTCCACCTGCCCCTTTACTCCTCGAAGAAAGTCAGCGGCCGTTTTTCTTTGATATGAACGCGGGTAATAAGATCAGTGCCCCCCTAGTTGCCGGGTTGCAAGATCTGATTGTTTTCAACGATGCCACCCTGGCTGAGAAAGAACAGGAAATCCTCGATAGCTTTATTAGCGGTGGTGATACTCCTGTGCAAGCAGGTGACTATGGTGGATGGCCGCTATATCAGTTAATTAATGCGGCGACTAACGAAGAGGTTGGGTATCTGAGCATTTTCCAAGGGACCGGTGGCCGCACCGTATTAGTAGGCATCTGGGATAATCGGCCTTAGGAACAAGGATTTTATCAAGTCGAAGGGGCGTTCCATGGAACGTCCGTACGCTAAAAAGTAAGGCTGTCCCAGTCCTTAGCAAGGGTTAGCCAAATGAGTAGCGTATGGATAGCGCTCGGCACGAGTTGTTTGGTTCCTCATTTAATATAGTTTCAAGCAATTGTGGTCCGTGTTGAATTGACTGTGCTGTTGTTTCCCGCATCACCATGAACTTTTTGAAGCTCCTTTTTAATCCTATTTTTTTACTGGCAGCGGGTCTGCACGCAGGGCTGTTATTCATTCCTATTGCAGGCGGCTCCTCTGAAGATGTTGTACCCGCACCCGATCCAGAAGGGGAGAGCATTACGGTCACTCGGATTCCTCCCCAACAAATACAGCCAATGGGAAGCAACCCTGGCCCAACAGCAGCTAGGCCCAATCCTGCAGTGACAGCTACTCAAACTGCAGCGGGTAGCAGAACTGCTGCTAGAACCGGTCAGCAGCAGCGGGCCCAGGCCAGCAGACGTCGCCCCCAGGGGGGCCAGCCCTCCAACGGTGGCCAAGTGACCCCTCCAGACTCAAATGGCCGTACCCAGGCCGCCCGCAACAGCCAGACCAACGGTGTCGGTGCTCCTCCAGGTCTGCCAGCGCTGCCGGATAATAGCGAGCCTAGCAGCATGCCAGCTGCCGCACCAGAGCAATCTACACCCCAGGCGGCTCCGACCTTAACAGCGTTGAAAGATGGAGCGGGTTCTCAGACCGTTCCAGATCTGCTTAAGGTTTTTTTGGCCCGCTTACGGTACGGCTGGCTAGAAGCAAGAGACGTGGCGGCTATGGAGGCCAAACAGGCCTGGCTAGCCGACTTGGAGAAGCAGCCAGCCATACAGGTGTCGGCTCCCGAGGAATTGGCACAACCGTTGAGTATTAGCTATCCCCTGACGGTTGATCACAACGGACCTCGAGAGATCCGTAGCTGTCTAAATCCGTTACCAATGTCGGGGCTCATTGGAGTTGTTGTGGATACAAACGGCGCGATCGCAACCGCACCCACGCTTCTCCGCAGTTCTGGCTACGACTTTCTCAACGACGTCGCCCTAGACCGGATCCAAGACTATTCAGAGTTTCCGACAGGCGACTCGCAACAGGCATATATGGTGCCTGTGGAAATAGACTACAGCGAGGAAACCTGCATAGATCTAGCTGACCTTAAATCTACAGCCGCGAGCGATCGGTGAGGATTTCCTGACCGGTTTCGGTGATCAAAACCGTATGCTCAAACTGGGCGGAGAGCTTGCGATCGCACGTCACCACCGTCCACCGATCCCGCAGGGTGCGTGTCACCTTGGAGCCCTCATTAACAATCGGCTCAATCGCCAGCGCCATCCCCGGCTTAAGGGTGACATTGGGCAGGTCCTTAGTGCGAAAATTAAAAACCGCCGGAGGTTCGTGCAGATTTCGCCCCACACCGTGCCCGGTAAAGTCCTCGACTACCGTGTAGCCGCTGGCCCGAATGCTGTCCTCAATCGCCCCGGCGATATCCAGCAGCGTTTTCCCCGGCAGCGCCTGGGACACCCCTGCATACATGGCCGACTCAGCCGCCTGCATCAGCTTTTGGGCCCGAGGAGCGATCTTACCCACAGCGATAGTGATACATGAATCGCCATGGAACCCCTCATAATAAGCCCCCGTATCCACCTTGAGCAGATCCCCAGCCTTGATTACCTTGCGCTGACGGGGAATGCCATGGACCACCTCATCATTGACGCTGGCACAAATCGATCCTGGAAAACCGTGGTATCCCTTAAAACTTGGGACTGCCCCCATCTCCCGAATGCGACGCTCGGCATGGGCATCTAAATCGGCCGTCGTCATACCGGGCTGCACTAGCTCAGCTATCTCCTTCAGCACCGTCGCGACAATTTTCCCAGCCTGCCGCATGGTAGTTCGTTCCGGCAGCGACTTTAACTCAATACCCTGATGCCTGCGCGGCCCCACCATAACCGGCACGGCCAAAGCCCGCGACAGCAAATTACCTAAAACATTCATAAGAGGTGATCGAGGAACCTAGCAACAGCAAGCTTACCCCCACAGTATGCGGGATTTTGACATCCTTTGCCCGTTTCCTTTGGCCACACCTAAGCCGACCGATCCCCCCCCATCAGGGCAAATTCAATCAGAAAACCCTTGGTGTTTGTGACCATGTTGCCCTAATATTAAAGACCGTGCGCTTTTCAGGGCTTATGAACGCTGAGGAGATTATCCGCTCTATAGAGGCGGAATATATCAAAGACGATATCCCCAAGATCTATGTTGGGGATACGGTTCGGGTCGGTGTCCGAATCGTAGAAGGTGGGAAGGAACGTGTGCAACCCTACGAGGGTACGGTCATTGCCATGCGCAATGGCGGTATCAACGAGACGATTACCGTACGTCGCGTCTTTCAAGGCGTGGGTGTAGAACGTGTTTTCTTGCTCCATGCGCCTCGTGTGGCCAATATCAAGGTTATGCGGAGGGGTAAAGCGCGGCGTGCTAAGTTGTATTACCTTCGCGATCGCGTCGGTAAGGCAACTCGATTAAAGCAGCGCTTTGATCGTCCCATTGAAAAATAAGCCTGGGCATCCGATGCCTAAGGGTTAAGCTTTACAATGGGATGGGTTCAAAGAGTCGTGCGTCCTTAGTTCAGTTGGTAGAACGTCGGTCTCCAAAACCGAATGTCGGGGGTTCGAGTCCTCCAGGACGCGCTGAGCGATTAGCATAAGTTCTGCCTAAAGCATTTAGATTTATTGCCTAAGGGGAGTTTTATAACTCCCTTGAGCAATATGCTTTAGGTAGAACTTTTGTTTGAATAGCTCCAGGTCAACGATTATTCAGCGACCGGACTCTACGTAACAAGTAAGGAAGCTAATGACGTGGTCAAAAAGGACGCTAAGACAGTAGTTGATAAGCAGCCGCCAAGCGACTCCTCTGACTCGTTTGACGCAGGGTCTTTTGTACAAGGCACCCGCGAAGAGTTGAGCAAAGTCGTTTGGCCCTCCAGACAGCAGCTAATTAGTGAATCTGCTGCCGTCATTCTCATGGTGGGCGTATCTGCAACGCTTATTTACTTAGTGGATCAATTCTTTGGTTGGGCTTCTAGGCAGGTGTTCTAATGACTTATGCTTCTGACGATCCAAACTACACAGCCAGTAGCGATGATTCTAGCGTTTCTGAGGAACCTAGAAAGTCAAAATCGCGCTGGTATGCGGTGCAGGTAGCCTCCGGGTGTGAAAAGCGCGTCAAGCTCAATCTTGAGCAGCGGGCCATTACCCTTGATGTGGCTAGTCGTATCTTTCAGATCGAAATTCCGCAGACCCCTGCGGTAAAACTGCGCAAGGACGGCAGTCGTCAGAATATCGAGGAAAAGGTTTTTCCTGGATATGTCCTCATCCGGATGATTTTGGATGATGACGTTTGGCAGGTGGTCAAAAACACGCCCCATGTCATTAACTTTGTCGGTGCC
>JBCCAQ010000204.1:0-10128 GCA_039814735.1 Cyanobacteria bacterium P01_A01_bin.15 | reverse complement strand
AGTGAATAGCCGGAAGACACTGCCGCCGACAGAACAAGCACTATTTTCGATTTTTTATGCAATTGACTCCCAGGTCAAGGTAAATATTGCGCGAATATTGACGGCTTTCCGCACTCACAAGGTGGGAACGCATCATTTCTCGGGGGTTTCAGGGTACGGTCATGATGATTTAGGCCGCCAAACTCTAGATCGGGTATTTGCCACCTTAGTGGCGGCAGAGGCGGCAGCGGTGCGGGTGCAATTTGTATCGGGAACCCATGCCATTACCTGTGCGCTATTTGGGGTTTTGCGTCCCGGGGATGAGCTACTGGCGGTGACCGGAGCCCCCTATGACACCCTAGAAGAGGTGATCGGTGTACGGGGAAATGGGCAGGGCTCCCTTAGGGACTTTGGTGTGAGCTATCGAGAGCTGTCCCTCACACCGACAGGCGGCGTCGATTGGGCCGGGCTAACAACGGCCATTCGACCCCAGACAAAAATGGTGCTGATCCAGCGATCCTGTGGCTACAGCTGGCGGCCCAGTCTGACGATCGATGATATTGGCCGAATTGTGGGTTCAGTTAAAGCTCAAAACCCAGACACTGTGTGTTTTGTGGATAACTGCTACGGCGAATTTGTAGAAACCCAGGAGCCCACAGCCGTGGGCGCGGACCTGATGGCGGGGTCACTGATCAAAAATCCGGGGGGCACGATTGTCACAACGGGGGGTTACATAGCTGGTCGGGCCGAGCTGGTGGAGGCCGCCGCCTGTCGGCTCACATCACCGGGTATCGGCAGCTCCGGCGGGGCTACTTTTGATCAAAACCGGCTCCTGTTCCAGGGACTATTTTTAGCACCGCAGATGGTGGGCGAAGCGCTCAAGGGCAACTATTTGCTAGCCAACACCTTTAGCCAACTGGGCTATGCCGTTAACCCGGCAGCAGACACTCCCCAACGGGACGTGATTCAGGCTATTCGGCTAGCAGATCCTGATAAGCTAGTGGCTTTTTGTCAGGCAGTTCAGCAACATTCCCCCATTGAAGCCTACGTAGCCCCGGTACCCGCCAGTATGCCTGGCTATGACAGTCAGCTGGTGATGGCGGGGGGTACCTTTATTGACGGCAGTACCTCAGAGCTATCGGCGGATGGCCCCCTACGCCCCCCCTATGTGGTCTACTGCCAGGGAGGCACCCACTGGACCCACGTTGCGATCGCAGCCGAAGCCGCGGCCCAGGCGATTGGCCCCTCATCCTCGGAGTGAATTTAGTTAAGTAAATTGTTAGGATAGTTACAGATTTCCACCATCCAGCGCCCCATGATTACCGTCGCACTACCCAAGGGCTCATTGCTCAAAGACACCATTCGCATGCTGCAAGGGGCAGGATTAGACTTTAGTGCATTTCTAGACAGCAGCAACCGTCAGCTCCAAATCACCGAAAGCAGCGGTCGGGCCAAAGGTCTGCTAGTACGGGCCCAAGACGTGCCGGTCTATGTGGAATACGGCCAGGCCCAGCTTGGCATTGTCGGCTATGACGTGCTCTACGAAAAAGAGCCCAAGGTAGCCCAGCTAGCCGATCTAGGTTTTGGTGGCTGCCGTTTCTCTGTCGCCGTCAAGCGAGACAGCCCCTATCGTTCGGCCTTAGACCTGCCCCCCCACTGCCGGGTCGCCTCAAAATTTGTCCACAGCGCCCGGCGATATTTTCAGAGCATTGATCTACCAGTTGAGATTATCCCCCTCTACGGCTCCGTGGAGCTAGGTCCAATTACCGGTATGTCTGAGGCAATTGTGGATTTAGTCTCCACCGGACGCACCCTCAAGGAAAACAACCTGATGGAGCTTGAGGTCCTGTTTGAAAGCACAGCCCGGCTGGTGGCCCATCCCCTCAGCTATCGTCTGAATGTGGATCAAGTGGGTGACTACATTGATTTAATCCGACAGCAGATCCTTGCAACAGCTTAAAGAGATTGTTTTTAACTGACAAATACAGGTTGGATGAGCTTGAGTTTTCGGGGTTGAGTTTTCCTATCGCTCCATGGTCAGCGTTCCACACTTTAAAAATGTACGGAATAAGGGCTTAAAACTTCCCCGTCTTCCCAGTCTCTGCCGCCACCGCTCCTACATCTAATGACCTCACCCACCATCACCGATCCCATTAAGGGCTCAAATTACGATTGGCAGCTGTTTCAGCGCCTTCTCCCCTATATTCTTCGAGAGAAACAACATCTCATCTTGCCGCTGATTTTACTGGTGCCCCTGGCCTTTGCCCAGGCGCTGCAGCCGGTACTCATTGGTCAGTCTATTTCACTGATTGGTCAAGAGAGCGGAGCCTGGGGCTTTTTGGCAAAGCTCCCCCTGCAGGACGGCTTAAACATTTTGATCCTACTGCTGCTGTTGTCTATTGGCACTAGGCTAGCCCTGGATGGATGGCAAAGTTTTTTAGTGCAAAAGGTAGGCCAGGATATTACTCGGAATATCCGCGATGACCTGTTTCACCATGTGAGTGCCCTGTCGATGCGGTTTTTTGATCGCACGCCTGTGGGAAAACTCATCACCCGTCTCACCAGCGATGTAAATGCTCTAGGAGATGTATTTTCCACCGGAGCCATTGGCATCTTTAGTGATATGTTCTCCATCCTGGTATCGGTGGTGACCATGCTGCTGATTGACTGGCGCTTGGGGATAATGCTGATGCTGTTGCTGGTGCCGGTAACGATGATTATCATCTATTTTCAGCAGCAGTATCGCATTGCCAACTACCAGGCCCGTGAGGAGCTGTCTGCCCTCAATGCCAATCTACAGGAGAATATTGCTGGTATTGAGGTAGTACAGCTATTTCGTCGTGAGAACTTTAATGCCAATCTGTTTCGGGCTACCAACGAGCGCTATATCACCGCCGTGGACCGCACTATTTTCCATGACTCGGCGGTGTCGGCCACGCTGGAGTGGATTGCACTAGTTGCGATCGCAGGTGTCCTCGGTGTCGGCGGCTGGCTAGTTCTAGGCAACAACATGGAGATTGGTACCCTCACCACATTTATCCTCTTTGCCCAGCGGCTGTTCGAACCCCTGCGTCAGTTTGCCGACAAGTTTACCGCCATTCAAGCCGGGTTTACCGCCGTTGAGCGCCTAAACGATCTGCTTGATGAACCCATCGATATTAAGGATATCGACGATCCGGCGGTGCTACCCGAGCCCACCGACCAGCGAGGCAACCTCCTCCCCGGTGAAATTCGCTTTAACCATGTGTCCTTTGGCTATAAGCCCAACGAATACGTCCTGCGCGATCTAGACTTCACCATTCGCCCCGGCGAAAAAGTAGCCCTGGTGGGACCCACTGGTGCGGGCAAAAGCTCTATCATCCGTCTGCTCTGTCGCCTGTATGAGGTTAGCAGCGGTCAGATCCTGCTAGATGGCGTAGATATTCGCAACCTCGCCCAGGGTGACCTGCGCAAACGCATGGCAATTATTTTGCAGGATGGATTTCTCTTCTCAGGAGATATCAGCAGTAATATCACCCTCGGAGAAGAATACACCCCAGCTCAAATTCGCCACGCGGCTGAATCCACCAACGTAGCCAGCTTTATCGAGCAGCTACCCCAGGGCTATGACACCCTGCTACGGGAGCGAGGCACCAATCTCTCCGGTGGTGAGAAACAGCTGCTGGCCTTTGCCCGCGCCGCCATTCGCAATCCTGGCATTTTGGTATTAGATGAGGCAACAGCAAACTTGGACGTGGGCACCGAAGCCCAAATCCAAGCGGCGCTGAATACGCTGCTAGAAAACCGCACGGCGATTATTATCGCCCACCGGCTATCAACAATTCGCAACGTGGATCGGATCCTAGTGCTAAAACAGGGACATTTAGTGGAACAGGGCAGCCACGATCAGCTGTTGGCCATGGATGGGCTGTATGCCAGCCTGTATAAATTACAAATGCTGGGGCAGTAGGCGACCCCTGAAGCAAGGGCGTCTCCTTGGAAAAGGAAGTTGGAAAAGGAAGAGACGCGGCTGCAACCGGCTGTCGCTCCACCGCGCCGATAGCATCGCTCTTGCCCCCACAAACAATTTGACCAGGAGCATTGGCCCAATTTTCCACAATATTGGGAAATTGATGTATCCTTTCGGGGATAATTAGCAACACGCTTGGCTTAGAACGCTCTACGGGATCACATGGCACAAATCTTTATCTCGGCAGGCCACGGTGGATTTGAAAATGGAATCCGCGATGCTGGGGCAAAAGTCGATGGCACCACCGAAGCTCAGGAAATGATTCGGATCCGGGATCTAATCGTACCGGAGCTGCGATCGCGGGGGTTCAAAGTTCTCTCGGTGCCCGACGACCTCAGCCTGCAGGCCAGTATCAGCTGGATCAATGCCCGCAGCCAGTCCGGCGATATTGCCTTAGAAATCCATGTGGGCGCATTTCAAAATACCGACGTGCGGGGCGCTACGGCCTATTACATTGCTAGCAATGAGACCCGTAAGGCCCACGCTGAGCTGACGCTCCTAGCCCTGGTCCGTCGGGTACCCCAGATGCCCATGCGAGGAGCCAAACCCGACACAGCAGCTGGCATGGGGCGTTTAGCCTTTTGCCGTCAGGTGGTGCCACCGTCAATCTTGATGGAGCTGGGCTATTTGACCAATGAGCGCGATCGCAACCTGCTCTTGAGCCGACGCCGTGACTTTGCCCTGGGGCTAGCCGACGGGCTGGCCTCCTGGAGTCGTGCCGTTACCGGTACCGCCCCGCCGCCGCCAGAGACCCAATTTCCCACGGTCAACATCACCATCAACGGCGGCCAGTATGGAGAAAAAGGCATCATCGTCAATAACAATTCCTATGTGCCGGTTGATCTGGCCGATCGTCTGGGCATCGATCTAGCCGGCAACACAGACATTCGCCGGGTCCGCTATGGCAACGTGGTGTATGTCAAAACCGTAGACCTGCGTGACTTTAATATCGCCATCGGCTGGGATGCCCCTAGCCGTACCGTCCAGCTTAAGACCCAGTCCACCTTAGAAATCTGTCCTGGGCTGATCGACCACATCATGGGCCATGGCCATACCTACAAAACAGGCCTACAGCTGTTCTTAGCAAAGAATAATGAAACAGCGCTGCGGGACTTCCCCGATCTACCTAAAATCTACCGTGAAGAAGGGGTAATTGAAGGGGTAAATCATGACATTGCCTTTTGCCAGATGTGTGTAGAAACGTCGTTTTTACGCTTTGGTGGCGATGTCAAAGCCTCACAAAATAATTTTGCGGGCATTGGTGCCATCGGCGGTAATGCGGCTGGTGCCTCATTTGCCAGCGCCCGCATCGGCGTCAGAGCTCAAATTCAACATTTGAAAGCCTACGGTAGCAAGGAGCCCCTGGTACAGGAGCTGGTGGATCCTCGGTTTCGATTTGTCAGCCGGGGGAGTGCCCCGCTAGTCGATCAGCTGAGCGGCCGCTGGGCCGCCGACCCCAACTATGGTCAGAAAATTCTGGCCATGCTGCGACGACTGTATGAGTCCGCCGGTATTCTTTCGATACCCCATTCAACCTAATGTCACCGATTTAAAGGAGTCGCTCAAGCTGATATTATGCTTGGCTAAAGCCCGTCGGCAAACTGTCACACGTCAACTGGCACACACCCCTGTAGAGACTAGTCTAAAAACGTCGGCTAACAGCCGCTAGTTTTTTTGAATTGAGCTGCCCCCACGAAAGCGTCTGCCGTCGCCGTGGGCACTCTGAGTGTCGAGCTATCCCTGTTTTGTTGCCTTCATTCCTGACTATCTGCCATGACTTATACCTGCACCCCCTGGCTTGTTAGACTTTTAGCCCTTGGCCGTCGTGGCAGCTGGGGGATTCTGCTGTGGCTGCTGTGGCTGCTGCCTGCCCAGGCCATAGAACTCCGGGTGGCCGTAAACAACAACAGCCAAATCCAGGTTGGCACCTCCACCACCGGCGTTATCCGCGACAGCCGGGGACAGGCGCTGCTCCAGCTGCCTGAACTCCAGCCCATCACCGTCGATGAAGTCGGCGGTCGCCTGGCACTTATCAATGACCGCAGCAACCTTGGAGAATCCAACAGCTACTGGTTAGAACCCTCCGGTGACGGCGTTGTCTGGATTGGGGACCGCTGGTATCGAGGTAAGGTCCTGCTAATGCCCACAGAGAATGGGGTTAAGGCCATTAACTATGTCAACATTGATGACTATCTCTACAGTGTAGTGGGGAGTGAAATGCCCACCAGCTGGCCCCAGGAGGCATTGCGATCGCAGGCCGTCGCCGCCCGCTCCTACGCTCTGTATCATCAGCGCCACGCTCGCAGTCGAGCCTACGATCTCAGCAGCACCCAGATTTCTCAGGTTTACAAGGGGCTCCAGGGCGAGGCATCCTCGACCCATACGGCCGTCAATGCCACCCGCGGCAAGGTGCTAACCCACGGCGGCCAGGTAATTGAGGCCGTCTTCCATTCCTCCTCCGGTGGCCACACCGAAAACTCAGAACACGTGTGGTCCAAAGCAGTGCCCTACCTAAAAGGGGTCCCCGACTTTGATCAAAGCGCTCCCGTTTACAGCTGGCGAGCCCAGTTCTCCCTAGCAGATGTTGGCGCTCGCATCGGCTACCCAGGTACGATTACAGCCGTGGAGGTACTAAGCCGCAGCCCCCAGGGTCGGGCCCAGCGCATGACTATCATTGGCGATGCTGGCAACCTGACCGTAACCGGTAGTACTTTTCGCCAAAAGCTAGGTCTGCGCAGCACCAAGTTTGATCTCGCCGTCAGTCCCACCAGCATCTCGGTGGCAGGCAATGGCTTTGGTCACGGCATCGGCATGAGCCAGTGGGGTGCCCGAGGCATGGCTGAACGAGGCCAGGGATATGATGAGATCCTCACCCATTTTTATAAAGGCACCCAGCTGGGCGGGATGTAGAGGCCCAAGCTCCTCAGCTGCTTGTAAATTTTCCCTACACAGTTGACGTTTTTCAGAAATCAGGCAATTAATAAGTAATCACTCACTATAGGTTATGGCCCGCCCTCAAAAAATCTCCAATGAAGACATTCTGAGCGCAGCTCGGCAGGTCTTTCTAGAACAGGGGATTGGGGCGTCCACCGTCACCATTGCTGAGAAAGCGGGCATATCGGAAGCCTCTATATTTAAGCGGTTTACGACAAAGCAGGCGTTATTTTTAGCGGCGATGGGAGTAACCGTAGAACCGAGCTGGGCCAAGGCGCTGGCAACCCAAACTCCAACAGCTGAAATCAAGTCAGAGCTAACGGAGCTTTGCAAACATATGCTGACGTATTACCAAGAGGTTTTGCCACGGATGATGATGCTCATGAGCCAGGGAAAACTACCCAAACCCCCTGATATAGTCCCACCTCAGATTTATCACAGACGACTGTTAGCCCGGTTTATAGGAGAGGCTATGGCCAAGGGATATCTACGCCCTGGCAATCCTGAAACCACTGCTTCGATGATTGTGGGCACCTTGCTCAACAGCGTAATCAACCAAACAATGATACGTCGGCTTTCTGCCGAAACGCGCGACGCTCAACAGACCACGGCAGATCCCCAGCAGCTCGTCCATGAGCTGATCGACACCCTGTGGACAGGGGTCAATCCAGACTGATATTTTTTTGCCTCATTAATAAGTAATTGCTTACTTTTTAACTTACATTCGCCCTGGTAATTTACTATGCTCTCAAAGCTTTCAGCCGTTAAGCCCTTTCGACCAAATCTTAAATGGTCGTGGAAAAATTTTGCCCTATTTATTGTGCTGCTGCTAGGTATGCGTCTGGGGATAGGTCTGCTGACGGGCGGGCGATCATCCAAAACAGAGCTATTAACCCAGCCCGTTGAACAAAAAACGGTGCCGATCCTGATCGAAGCCAACGGCACAGTCAACCCGGAACGCTCGATCAACCTAAGTCCGAAGTCGTCTGGAGTCGTGCAAACCCTGCTAGTGGAAGAGGGGGAGCGAGTGGAACAGGGGCAGACGATTGCCATTATGGATGACAGCAACCTGCAGGGAGATTTGCTCCAAAGACAGGGGCAGCTGGCCCAGGAGAATGCTAATCTGCAGCGCCTGATCGTGGGGGAGCGTCCGGAGAATATTGCCAGTGCGGAAGCTGCCCTGACCGAAGCCGAAGCTAATCTCCAAGAACTCAAAGCTGGAAATCGTTCTGAGGATATTGCCCAGGCATCCGCCCGTCTGCAGCAGGCCCAGGCCACACTACAGCAGCAGGCGGCAACCTGGTCTCGTTATGAATCGCTGTATAAAGAAGGGGCCATTTCCCAAGAAGAGTTGGAACAAAAGCGTACGGATCGAGACGTGGCCCAGGCCCAGGTAAAAGAAGCTGAGGAGGCCCTGGCATTGCAAACCGCAGGCACTCGCTCAGAACAGATTGCCCAGGCAGAGGCGCGGGTAGAACAGCAGCGCCAAACGGTGGCTGTCCTCAAAGCCGGAAACCGTACAGAAGATATTGCCCAGGCTAGGGCACAGGTGCAGTCGGCTCAGGGTACGCTGCAAGCGGTTGAAACCCAGCTGCAGGATACGGAAGTAGCGGCTCCCTTTGACGGAGTTGTCTCTGACATTTATGCCGAGATTGGCTCGTTTGTCAGTCCATCAATGTCAGGTAGCGGCAGCATTGATTCTTCCTCCTCGTCAATTTTAATGTTCTCTAGCAGCCGCAATCAGGTCTGGGTCAATTTACCAGAATCTAGAATTGCTGACGTACAGCTGGGGCAGTCGGTTACCTTCAAAGCCGATGCCTTTCCAGGTGAAGTCTTCCGGGGCCAGGTAGAGCACATCGCTGACCAGGCTGCCGTTAGCCAAAATGTCACCAGCTTTGAGGTCAAAATCTCTATCGATGAATCGGGCGCTGACAGGCTCAAAATTGGCATGAATGTGGAAGCCCAATTTGAAATTGGCCGATTAGAAGAAGCCATGTTGGTGCCTAATGCCGCCGTGGTGCGCGGCTCCGAAGGAGAGGGGGTGTATGTGGTGGGTGAAGATAGCAACCCCACATTTCAACCGATCCAAACCGGCGTCACCGTCGGCAGCCAGACCGAGGTTACCACTGGCCTGACGGGTGATGAGCAGGTACTCATTAGCCCGCCGTCAGAGCAAGCAGAATCAAGCGGATTCAACTTTCCGCCCGCTCCCCCTCCTCAATAGATGGCCAGATTGTAATTATCTTAAAAAATGTCATGGTCTCATTCCCCAGTTCTCCATCAGCCCCAACGTCATTAAAACCCCATGCCCCCCAACACATCTCCCAGGTAGAAATTGCCTCCATGGCACTGGAGGCCCTGTGGAGCAATAAACTCCGCAGCAGTCTCACCATGCTCGGTGTGATTATTGGTATTGGCTCCGTTATCTCTTTAACTTCCATTGGTCAAGGGATTCAAAAATCGACTGAAGACAATATTCGCTCCCTGGGCACCGATGTCTTACAGGTGATGGCTGGGGCCGCCGAAAGCGGCGGTATCAGTCAGGGACAGGGATCCGTTAGTACACTTACCTGGGAAGATGCCCAGGCCATTGCCGAGCAGGCTCCATCGGCAACAACGGTGTCTGCCTATCTCCAACGACAGGCCCAGGTCGTTTACGGTGAGGAGAATACATCTACTACGGTCTATGGCACCGATTTGGCTCATCCCGATGCCCGCAACACCTTTCCTGAGAGCGGTCGTTTTTTTACCCAGGAAGAGCTAACCTTTGCTGACTCTGTTGCTGTCATTGCCCCCACGGTTCAGGACAACCTTTTTCCTCCCAACGTGGATCCCATTGGTGAAACTATCCGCATTCAGGGAGAAATCTATAACGTTATTGGAGTGATGGAAGAGAAGGGTTCCCAGGGGCCCCAGGATCGTGATGATGCGGTGTATATTCCCCTGACCAGTATGTCTGCTCGAATTATTGGTAACAACTCGCTGATGGGGGTATCTGTTAATGGGATCTATATCAAAGGAGAAAATGAAGACCAGCTGGAAACGATAAAGTTTCAAGTGGAGAACATTTTACGGCTGCGCCACGGTATTGCCACCCCCAGTGACGATGACTTTCAAATTACTAATCAGGCCGACATCCTAGAAACCTTGACCACTATCCTCGGACTGCTGACTACCATGATCGTTGCGATCGCAGGTATCTCCCT
>JBCCAQ010000095.1:0-16839 GCA_039814735.1 Cyanobacteria bacterium P01_A01_bin.15 | reverse complement strand
TCCTCTGACTCGTTTGACGCAGGGTCTTTTGTACAAGGCACCCGCGAAGAGTTGAGCAAGGTCGTTTGGCCCTCCAGACAGCAGCTTATTAGTGAATCTGCTGCTGTCATTCTTATGGTGGGTGTATCTGCCACGCTTATTTACTTAGTAGATCAATTCTTTGGTTGGGCTTCTAGGCAGGTGTTCTAATGACTTATGCTTCTGACGATCCAAACTACACAGCCAGTGGCGATGACCCTAGCGTTTCTGAGGAACCTAGAAAATCAAAATCACGCTGGTATGCGGTGCAGGTAGCCTCCGGGTGTGAAAAGCGCGTCAAGCTCAATCTAGAGCAGCGGGCCATTACCCTTGACGTGGCTAGTCGTATCTTTCAGATCGAAATTCCGCAGACCCCTGCGGTAAAACTGCGTAAAGACGGCAGTCGTCAGAATATCGAGGAAAAAGTTTTTCCTGGATATGTTCTCATCCGGATGATTTTGGATGATGACGTTTGGCAGGTGGTCAAAAACACGCCCCATGTCATTAACTTTGTCGGTGCCGAGCAGCGACGCGCCACTGGACGTGGGCGAGGGCATGTTAAACCCATGCCCCTGAGTCGGACTGAAGTTGAGCGCATCTTTAAGCAGACCCAAGAACAGGCACCCGTCGTCAAGGTTGACATGGCTGAGGGTGACAAAATTTTGGTGTTGTCTGGTCCGTTTAAGGACTTTAGTGGTGAAGTCATTGAAGTCAGCCCTGAACGGAGCAAGCTTAAGGCATTGCTATCGATTTTCGGTCGTGATACCCCCGTTGAGCTGGAATTTAACCAAGTGCAAAAAGAGAGTTAATCAATGGCGAAGAAGGTAGTTGCGATTATTAAGCTGGCGATCCCAGCTGGGAAAGCGAACCCTGCACCGCCAATTGGTCCCGCCTTGGGTCAGCACGGGGTCAACATTATGGCGTTTTGCAAAGAGTACAACGCCAAGACCTCTGACAAAGCTGGACTGATTGTCCCGGTTGAAATTTCTGTTTTTGAAGACAGAAGTTTCACCTTTATTCTCAAAACGCCGCCAGCCTCCGTGCTGATCAAAAAAGCGGCCAAAATTGAGAAGGGTTCCGGTGAACCTAATAAGGTAAATGTGGGCTCTATTACCCGAGCCCAACTGCAAGAGATTGCTGAGATGAAAATGCCTGACCTCAACGCTAACGACGTCGAGGCCGCTATGAATATCATTGAAGGCACCGCCCGCAATATGGGCGTAAGTGTAGCTGACTAGCATCAGCACGCAGTCTTAGTTTGTATAACCACTAACCAAAAATCTGGGGAAGAAGAAAATCTTCGCTATCACCCCAAGGAGTAACCATGACAAAGAAAGTGTCGCGCCGCTTGAAAGAGCTGCAGGCAAAAGTAGACGACAAGCTCTACGAACCCTTAGAAGGGTTGCAGCTGCTCAAGGAAACGGCCACAGCCAAATTTACTGAGACTGTCGAAGCCCACATCCGTCTGGGTATCGATCCCAAATATACCGATCAGCAGCTACGGACCACCGTAGCCCTACCCAAGGGCACGGGTCAGACCGTTCGTGTTGCCGTCATTGCCCGTGGTGAAAAGGTGGCTGAAGCCAACAACAACGGTGCAGATATGGCAGGTTCCGAAGAGCTGATCGATGAAATCCAGAAGGGTATGATGGATTTTGACGTGCTGGTGGCTACTCCGGACATGATGCCCAAAGTAGCCAAGCTGGGGCGTATCCTTGGCCCGCGCGGGCTAATGCCATCCCCTAAGGGGGGGTCAGTCACATTTGACTTGGCCCAGGCAATCAATGACTTCAAGGCCGGTAAGCTAGAATTTCGTGCTGACAAGGCGGGCATTGTCCACGTGATGTTTGGCAAGGCTGATTTCTCTGCTGAGGATCTGCTGGCAAACCTCAAGGCCCTGCAGGAAACGATTGATCGCAATCGCCCAGCCGGTGCCAAGGGTCGCTACTGGCGTACGGTGTCAATAGCTGCTACCATGGGTCCTGCGATTAGACTTGACATCAATGCGCTGCGCGATCTGTCATTAGAAGACGCGGCTGCATAGCTGTTAATTTCAGTTGGTTTTGCCAACAGCTAACAAGCATTGGAGATATTGCTGCTCTAAAAAGCTCAACAACCAAATAGGCATTCGAAGACAGCAGGTGCATTTTGCTTAATACCCTGCCGAGATGTAGAGAGTGAGTGCGAGTAGCGCTTGTTTTTGGGTCTCGGTAGTTAGCCGAGGCCCTTTTGATTTCTAATTCCTAGTTTGGGTGAGCGCTGGCAGTATTTCTGACCTATCCCCGCAATCAAGGAGGTGAGATCCGTATGGGGAGAACCCTAGAAAACAAAAAAGAGATTGTTGCTGAGATTAAGGATCTCCTAAGCGACACCCAATCAATTTTTGTTATTGACTATAAAGGTCTGACGGTCTCTGAAATCAGCGACCTACGCAATCGAATTCGTGACAAGGGTGGCACCTGCAAGATTGCCAAAAACACCCTGGTGAGGATTGCGGTTCAAGGCGATGAAACCTGGCAGCCTGTCCAGGAAATGCTGAAGGATACGACAGCATTATTGCTGACCAAAGAGGACATTGGTAGTGTCGTCAAGGAATATAAGAAATTCCAGAAAGACACCAAAAAGTCTGAGCTACGCGGTGGCGTCCTTGAAGGTAAGGCTCTGACCAAAGATGAAGCCGAAGCCCTCGCCGACCTACCCAGCAAAGAAGAGCTGTATGCAAAGATTGCAGGTGCCCTCAACGCTTTGGCAACAAAGGTTGCCGTGGGCGTCAAGGAAGTACCATCGTCTATTGCCCGTGGTCTTCAAGCCTATGTCGACAAAGAAAGCGGCGACGGTGGCGAGTAACGTCCTCAGCCGATCTTTTGCTTAGTTTATTGACACATAAATCAAGGAGAAATCCATGTCTGCTACAACCGATGAAATTCTAGAGAAACTCAAAACGCTGACACTGCTAGAGGCATCCGAACTCGTTAAGCAAATTGAGGAAACCTTTGATGTCAGTGCTGCAGCACCCGCTGGCGGCATGATGATGATGGCAGGCGGCGGCGCTGCTGGCGCTGCTGAGGCGGCTGAAGAGAAAACTGAATTCGACGTTGTCCTTGAAGAAATTGGTGGCAACAAGATTTCGGTCCTCAAGGCCGTTCGTGCCATGACGGGTCTGGGGCTTAAAGAAGCCAAGGCTATGGTGGAAGCCGCACCTAAAGCTATCAAAGAAGGTATCTCTAAGGATGATGCTGAAGCAGCCAAAAAGCAGCTTGAAGAAGCGGGTGCCAAGGTTGCCATCAAGTAAGCCTAGTTTGAGCGCGGGCAGCCCTTTTTGCTTCCTAGCCAAGAGCAAGGGGTTGGTTTATAAAATAGCGCTTTGATTAAAGGTTAAATCTTTAACTAAAAAGTCCTGATGCCTTGGAGCGTCAGGGCTTTTTTTAATATGAAAACAAATATCGACAACGGGTGAGCAGCTAAGGGATAAAGATTTTATAGGATCCAAAAATTGGTGCTGGAGAGACGTTGCATGCAACGTTTATACGTTCAATTGTGGAGCCTAATAATTTTTGTTTTCTAAGTACTGCCTGCGGCCAATGGCAGGTCAATTGATGAAATTTTGTAAATCATGCGCACACTTAAAAACCACAAGTTTGAAATCATCTTGTCCTTGACTACGCTAGGACTCCTGGGAGCTTTCTTTTTAGGCGTCTCAAGTTTGACGACTTCCAGGATGGGGGATACTGAGTCGAATTCTACCCAGCAGGCAGCCGCCCCATCGCTGCCAGACCGTTTGAGCGAGGGGGCTCAAAGCCTGTTTGCCAATCCTTCAGCCTTAAAAATGCAGGGGATTGCTGCCTATGCAGATGGAAATTATGCTGATGCGATCGCATCCCTAGAAGCCGCCCTAGACGAAACACCCAACGACCCCGAAGCGTTTATATATCTGAACAATGCCCGTGTTGGCGAGCAGCCTGCCCACACACTGGCCGTGATCGCACCGGTTGGCGATACCAGTGAAATTGGGCTAGAGATTTTACGCGGGGCCGGTCATGCCCAGCAAGGGTTCAATCAAGCCATTGGCGGCGATGGCGTCCCCATCAAAATTCTCATTGCCAATGATGACAATGATCCTGAAATTGCCAAATCTGTAGCCACTGAACTAGCCAAGCGGTCTGACGTTTTGGGGGTTTTGGGACATTACAGCAGCGGTGTTACCCTGGCGGCGGCCCCGGTGTATAGCCAGGGCAAGCTGCCGCTGGTTTCCGCCATTAGTACATCAGTTGATCTATCTGGCTTTAGCCCCTACATTTTTCGGACCGTCCCAAGTGATAGTTTTGCCGCCACTGCCCTGGCGCGTCACATGATTGAGGGCCTCAACGCCCAGAAAGCCGTTCTTTACTACGATTCAAACAGTGCTTATAGCCTTTCATTAAAGACTGAGTTTACGACCTCTGTCTTTAGCGATGGCGGCGAGGTCATTATGGAATATGACCTGGCTGAGGCTAACATCAATGCCACCCGGCAGATCGCCTCAGCCAAAGCGCAGGGGGCCGATGTGGTCATGCTAGCGGCCAGTACAGGTACCCGAGAAACGGCCCTAGCAGTAATGACAGCGGTCAATCAAGAGCTGCCATTACTGGGGGGCGACGATCTTTATCACCCTCAGGTTTTAGAAACGGGCGGCACCGATGCGGAAGGACTGATCGTTGCGGTCCCCTGGCATGTGCTGTCGGATCCCAACTCTGAATTTGTGGCCGAGGCCAGCCAGCTGTGGGGTGGCGATGTTAGCTGGCGCAGTGCCATGGCCTACGACGCGATCGCATCCCTCAGTGCTGCCATTGCAGAAACCCCCAGCCGTGAGGGCATACGCAACGCTTTGCAGCGGGCTAATTTTTCAGCAGCGGGTGCCACGGGGGAAGTGCGCTTTTTACCCTCGGGCGATCGCAACCGCGCCACCCAGCTAGTCCAAGTGCAACCGGGCAATCGGTCGGGTCTAGGCTTTGACTTTATTCCCATTCAGTAGTCCCGCAGACGTTCTGCCCCCAATCAAAAAACAGCTTATTCGGCTGTTTCCACACTGCCCGGCTCAGACATCCAGAAAAAGTCGGCCAGGGCAGGGTCTCCGGTAAAGGTTGGGTTGAGCAGCACGCTGTAGGCCACCAGGTCATCGCCCAGACGGCGCTTGACCCGGTTGGGAATACCAAAGTTATAGACAATGTGACCTTCACCAGCCAGCACAATCACCTGGGTATCGGGCGCGGCCATGACAAAGTCAGCCACCGCTGCCGCCATGGTTTCATCCCACAGCACCTGGGCCGCAAAGAAATTCTCAAAGCTGGGGCCGCTGTTACCATGGCCGCCGTGATGCCCAAACACCTGGGCCACCATGGCCTGGTAGTCTTCATCGCTGGTATCAATATCGGCAATGGGGGGAATGTATTCTAAATCGTCACCGCTGAGGCTAGCGAGGCCCTGGCGGGCCACCTTACGGGTTATTTCAGTGGGGGTATTTAGCGCTATGAGAGGGATTTGTTCAGCCTGGGCATAGCGAAAAATGGGCGCATACAGCTCCCAGTCGTAGCCCCAGCGGGTTTCATATTCGCTCTGTGCAATTAGCTCCGCTTCGGTAATCTCCCCCGCAATGTACTGGTCCAATACGGGCTGAAAGGGACGCTGAAACATCTCCAGACCGATGGCAATGTCGCCTCGGGTCTGGTGCATTTCAGTAATAATTTCCAGCTGGGCAACGTGATCGGCCATATCCGTATGGGTTTCACCCAGGTAGATCACGGTGGCCTGTTTTAGGGTATCTAGTACGTCTTCGTGGGTGGGATCTGCGGCTTTGGTTGCGATCGCACGCTCCGAGCCCCCATCCCCCGTCGACCCTGTCGCCGAAAAAAGATGGTCTCTACCTAAACCTATGCCAACAGTCAATAACGCTCCGCAGCAGCCCAGTAGCCAAACAGATTTCACAGCCCCAGCCCCATAACGCAGTTCAAAGGTAGTCTAACGTAGATTTTTCTAGAGCTGGCCATTGCTTAAACCAGGCGCTTGAACTGCCATCAACGGTGTCTTGCCAGGGTTTGCCCTAACCAGATAGGTTAAGGCTAGTGCTGCCTTTTTTGCCCATGCCCGCATCCCCTGCCCCCTCTGCCGATTCAACCATTACGCTGCCTGCCATGGGCTGCGGCACCTGGGCCTGGGGCAATCGTTTGCTGTGGGGCTATGACCAATACATGGACACAGAACTGCAGCAGGTATTTAACCACTGTGTTGAAAATGGGGTCACCCTGTTTGACACAGGCGACTCCTACGGTACCGGCAAGCTCAACGGCCAGAGCGAAAAACTCCTAGGTCAGTTTAGCCAGGTATACCAGGGACCGAATAAAAACAAGATTTGTCTGGCCACTAAGCTGGCCGCTTACCCCTGGCGGCTCACACGGGGCATGATGGTCAAAGCGGGCCGGGCATCAAAATCGCGCATGGGCCGATTGGATATGGCTCAGATGCACTGGTCCACTGCTAACTATGCCCCTTGGCAAGAAGGTCCCCTATTAGACGGTTTAGCAGATCTGTACGACCAGGGTTTAGTCAAAGGCATAGGGCTGTCAAACTATGGTCCCAAGCGTTTGCACTGGGTGCATAAACGCTTTTCAGCTCGGGGGATTCCGATTACCTCGCTGCAGGTGCAGTATTCACTGCTGTCTACCTTTCCGGTCACAGAGCTGGGGCTAAAGGACGTCTGTGACGATCTGGGCATTCAGATGATTGCCTATAGCCCGCTGGGGCTGGGGCTGCTAACCGGTAAATATGGCAAAAATAAGCCCAAGGGCCTGCGCGGAGTTTTATTTCGACAGCTACTACCGGGTATTCAACCGCTATTGGACTGTCTGCGAGAGGTGGCCGCAGAGCGGGATAAAACCATGGCCCAGACCTCGCTTAATTGGTGCATTTGCAAGGAAACCACCCCCATTCCAGGGGCCAAAACCCTGGAGCAGGCTAAACAAAACATCGGTGCCCTGGACTGGCAGCTCACCACGGGTGAAGTGGATGAGCTAGATCGAGCCGCTGCCGCCTGCGATAAACAAATGGTGCAAAATATTTTTCAAACTCGATAGGTCCCGCTACACCCATCCCTGATCTTTCATCAACCCCGTTAGCTTACGCTTACGAATGTGGATGGAAATTAGTTTTTGACTATAGCGATACCAGGTGGAGTCCTTAGATTGAGCGGCGTAGGCTTGCTGCACCCGCTGGAGCCATTTCACTGCCAGATCGTAATCTGTGGCTTTGCCAGCATCCATAATTTTTTCGGCCTCCTGTTTGGCGATTTTGATCACCCAGGCACTATGGCTGGCGATGGCGGCGTCCATTACTCGCATCACTAGTTTTGGCTGGGTGTAGCCATAGAAAGAAGACGTGATAGATGCGATCGCATCCTCCACCAGTCCCTCATACAAAAAGACATCCACCTTGGCCTCCTTGGCCATCCATTCGTCCGTATCGCGCAGATGCGCCAGCAGCTCAGCCCGTGTCTCCGGCCAGTCTGACGCCAGCGATTCAGCTGTTTGATAATCCTGTAGAGAGGGTTTAGCCCGAAAGGCCATAACCCTGGCCTCCAGTGCTGACTCCGGCTCATCTAGCCCTGCGGCTAGCTCGCTGGTCCACACCGCAAAGTCATATTTACTAGCAGAGCGCTCCTCCTCAAACCACAGCCCCCGCATGGCAATATCCAGGGCCTGCTCCAGTTTGTTCTGTTCTCGTAGGGTTTCCGCCAGGGGTTTTGCCTCTGATAGGGTAGTCATCACCTCAGCCGCCTCTGCTACGGCTTCATCGGTGCGGCCTAGCTGTCCCAACATGGTCAAATATTCTTTCATACAGCCCTCGGCCTGAGCCAGCCAAAGGTACTCTTCGTAGCGTTCCCGACGCTGCAAAATCTTCAGACGCACCTGACTAAAGGTATCAGCCCAGCTAGGCGCTTCCCCAGACCAGGCCCCTAGCTCTGAAATGTCGCCCTGCAGTACCCTCACTAGGGGCGGATAGTCCCAACCCTGGCGCAAAGCTTCAAGGGCCATGGCAAAACTACCCAGCTCTACCTGCCACTCCTCCAACTTTTCCTGCCACTCCAAAATCTCATCGGTGGTCAGGTCCGTACTTAAAATGGCTTCAGTCCAGGCCGCATCTAAGTCCAAATCAAACTCACTCGGTCCCATACCGAGCATGTCGTACACTTCGCCCCAGTAAGCAACACACGCATCGGTGATTGCTTCCATGACAGCTAGGGCGTTATGACCATCCTCCGCTTCAAGAAATGTCAGCGCATCCTCTGCTACATCATTTAGTTCATACAGAGAATCATCATCCTCACCGCCATATTCCCAGTGCTGAACCGCAGTACGAATAATTTCTCGTACCCGCCGCTTATATACGGTCTGATCAATACTAGTCTGGCGCTGAGACCATTTAGACTTTGTAGCTGCTTGAGTTGAAGATGACTGAGCCAAACGACCAACATAAAAATCTATCGACTCGATCAGCGCCGGGTTTTCTTCTACTAGTGTCTGCACCAAACCTTGAGTCTGTACAAGATTGAGTGAATCTAAAAGCTGAGCCAGTGTGGCCCGTTGCTCTATACTGTCTGGCTGTTCTATACAGGCGAGCAGCGTAGCAACAATGTGTTTGCACCAGCCCTCAAAAGAATAGGGGCAGGTGCAGTAGGTGCTGGTAATACCACCATCATCAAAGTCGACGGTAATGCGATAGGGCCAGGGTTCATTGCCTTCCACTTCGCTCTGCAATGTGTTCTGTCGCTGGGTCAGCGATACCACCGCCCCAGACTGCCAGTAGCTCTGCCCCCGTGCAAAGGATTTATCCGTAGCGTTGCGTTTAATCGTAGACAGCGTCAGCTTTGGTAGCGTCATCACCCTATAGGTTGGGGGCATCCATAAAACCCAACGGTTCTGATATTATGCCTCCCCCCATCACTCGTAAACTGGCGTTGAGCCTGCAAAACCCAACTAAGATTTTCATTTTAGGCAGCATTTAAAGAATTTAAATGCTGCCTGTAAGCTCCACAGGAGCAGTGAATAGAATGTTGGAAGGTAAAAAATGCCTACGCTACATGCCTTGACGGATACTTGCCCACAATTTTTCTATGTTTAATCGGTTCTTTGGTCGTAAGCCTGCTCCAGAAGATACGCCTGCTCCGGTTTACTATGAGGCGTTGTTTGATCAGGTGATGGCGGGTTTGGCGGCGGGCTGGTCAGGGGAGCAGGTGAAGGCTTGCTTAGCAGGGCGGGAAAATGATCAGCGGTTTGTGGAATGGTTGTTTCGCTATGATCGCAAAGTTTTGCGGCTGAAGCCGGAGCAGCGTCAGCAGATAGCGGCGCGATTGGCGCGGTGGGGGCAGATGGACTGTGGGGTGGTGGGACAAATGGTGAGGGAAATGGGGCAGCAGGATGTGCAGCCTGAGCTACCAAAGTCTGAGCCAGAACTATCGGTATTAGATCAGCAGGTAGAGAAGCTATTTGTACAAGGCAATGACGCTTATCTACAAGGAGATTTGTTTGGAGCCATTGCCGCCTATGATCAGGCACTCACCATCAAACCCGACTTGCATGAAGCGCTCTATAACAAAGGCATTTCCCTGGCTAACTTAGGTCGATATGAGGAGGCCATTGCCACCTACGACCAAGCTCTCAATCTCAAACCCGACTATCACGAAGCGCTTAATTACAAAGGCGTTTCGCTGGCTAACTTAGGTCGACATAACGATGCCATCGCCGCCTATGACCAGGCGTTCACCATTAAACCCGACAAGTGCCAAGCACTCTCCAACAAAGCCCTTTCGCTGGCTAACTTAGGTCGACATAACGATGCCATCGCCGCCTATGACCAGGCACTCGCCATCAACCCCAACTATCACCAAGCGCTCTTTAACAAAGGAGCTTTGCTAGCTAACTTAGGTCGACATGAGGAGGCCATCGCTGCCTGTGACCGGGCCCTCGTCATTAAACCCGACTATCACGAAGCGCACTACAACAGAGGCGTCGCGCTGGCTAACTTAAGTCGACATAACGATGCCATCGCCGCCTACCAGCAGGCGCTTATCCTCAAACCTGACTATCACGAAGCAATCAATGGCAAAGGTGTTTCATTGGCCAGATCAGGTCAACACGAGGAGGCCATTGCCGCCTATGACCAAGCCCTCATCATTAAACCTGACTATCACGAAGCAATCAATGGCAAAGGAGTTTCGCTGGCTAGATTAGGTCAACATGAGGAGGCCATCGCTGCCTATGGCCAGGCACTTTCTATCAAACCCGACGATCACCAAACGCTCTATAACAAGGGAAATTCGCTGGCTAGATTAGGTCAACATGAGGAGGCCATCGCTGTCTATGGCCAGGCACTTTCTATCAAACCTGACGATCACCAGACATTCAATGATAAAGGAGTTTCGCTTACTAAATTAGGCCAATATGAGGATGCCATCATCGCCTATGACCATACGCTCTCCATCAAACCCGACATGCATGGAGCATGGCTAAACCGTGGCATGGCCAGCGCTCAATTTCACAATCAGGTTGCTTCATCTCAATTATTCCTCAATACATCATCTCTACCGCTACAACACCCTGAACTCCAAAAACGCGGCTATTTAGGCCAACTTGCCTGCTATCAAGTTGGCCTACAATACATTCTCAAAGCTAACCATCCCCTTGGTTGGGGACTACTTCACCGCGAAACAGGCCGTGCTCAATATTTCCACAACCGCTTCAACCATATCCAACTCCGCCAAGTAATCGAAGAATATAATCAAGCATTAATTACTCTCACGGCTGTCGCCTTCCCCATCGAACACCTCGAGACTCTCCAAGATGCCATCCGTGCTTACCTTGGCCTCGGCGATCTTGACCAGGTTCGTACTCTCCGACAGCAGGGGCTTGCTGTCCTTCAAAACTTACTCAATCGTGCTTCCTCCAGCGAGCAGCGTCGCCGCATCGAGGCCCGGTTTTCTGGCTTTAGTCACCTCCAAGTAGATCTACTCATTGCTGATGGTCTTACCACCGAAGCCCTATTCGCCGCCGAGCGCTACAAAAACCGAGTCCTCACCTGGATTCTTGATAGCTGGCAGGCTGAGGGCATTTGCCCCAGCATTACAGAGATGCAAACGCTGCTTTCCCCAACGACGGCGGCTATCTACTGGCATCTTAGCCCCGACACCCTCTCCACTTTTTTAATCACAAACGATGACACTAATCCCGTCGTCGCTACAACCCGACCCAGTGAAGCCTTCACTACATGGCTAAAAACCTGGACTCGTGATTACGATGAATACCGCAGCAAAGGAAAAGTTAACGATCAGTCTGTAAAGGAAAATCACCCCTGGAGAGCCAACCTATCCCAGCGTCTGGATGAGCTAAAAATTATCCTCAACATTGATGAGTTAGCAAACAATCTGAGCAACATTAATAATCTCATTCTCATACCCCACCGCGATCTCCATCGCCTGCCACTCCATACCTTTTTCCCAGATACCCTCACGACTTACCTACCCAGCACCCGAATTGGCCTCTCTCTATCGCAACAGCCACCTACCTCAGCTCTGGCTCCACTGCTCAATATTGACGATCCTGATATTGAGCAACCCAAGATGGATTACGCCCGACTTGAATCTGCATTGATCCGTCAGCTAGTCGGTAACACCACCCATCTGGCCGGACGAGTCACCGCTAACAACGCCACCCAGGCCCTCGAAACCCATTACAATACCCTCCATTTCACAGGTCATGGCGAATATAACCACCGTCAACCTGAAAACTCAGCTCTCCAATTAACAGACGAACTGCTCACCGTCAAACAAATTGGAGCACTTGACCTATCCAGCTATGGCCTTGTTTGTCTGGCTTCTTGCGAAACTGCCCTTACTGGGACAGACACTATCGCTACCGAGTATGTCGGTCTTGTTAGCGCCTTTCTAAAAGCGGGTGCCGCGAATGTCCTTAGTACCCTGTGGCAAGTAGCAGAAATTGAAAGCACCTGGTTTATAGTCCGCTTTTACCAGGCATTATTAGAACATCAGCCCCCTGCCGCTGCCCTCAAAACTGCACAGCACTGGCTTTGCACCGTGACCCCCAAGGATTTGGCCATATGGATAAACACCCTCAGTCAAAATCCAGGTCTTAGTGATGGCACGATTGATACCCTCAAAGCCTATGCCGCAGTCACCCTAGATGACAATGCAGATTCGTTAAATCAGCCCCTGTATACCGATCCCTTTTTCTGGGCAGGCTTTACACTAACGGGTAGAGGGTAAGTTTATAGTCGTGACGTCAGACGCAAAACCATGACCGTCTCAAACAGCAATATCAATTGGGAAGCTCTGTTTTATACGCTAGCAGCCCAAACAGAGTCGCTACCTGATGAGTTGCTACAGGTGCATCAGGCCGTTGCCCAGGCTCCACCTGAAGCCAGGTCTGAGGCGATTGATCAGCTGCGTCAGACGATCAAACAGTATCCAGCCTTTGAGGCCGCCTATGGCGAAGGTCTCAAACAGGCTACCCGCCAATACCGCTCTCAGCACCGGGCTAAGAGTATTAGCCTGACGCTGCCCGTCGGCACCACATACGAACAGGTACTAGGCGAAATTCTCTGCACACCGAACCCGGTAGAGGCCGCTAAACGATATTTACAAACCCAACAACGGCGGCTAAATCAGAAATCTACCCGAAAGTGGAACAAGGTTGACCAATTGGTGGTGATGGCCGCTGGTGGTGTAGCCCTTGGTACGGCAGCAGCTCAGATTCCTGGGGCCATTATTGGCGGTTTAGTCGCCGTTGGCTGTTGGTATGGCATCAGTACAAAAGCACAACGTCTGGCTCGCCTCCATCCTACTAAAGTCACTATCCTACGCCAGCTAGATCAGGATATGGTCTCTGTGGATGATCTGGCTTACTTGCTAGAACTCTCGACCGAACGCACCCAAGAATTTGTTCGAGATCTTTGGAATGAGCGCTATGTGCGACCTATTTCAGACAATTCTTTGGTGCAACTGTGGCAAAGTATCAACGGTGCTCCTCCACTGACCGTACTGCCTGGTGCCCATGAAGACCTTGCTCTCACAGCTAAGGGCTATTTTTACCTTCATCCTGGCAAACTATTCAAGAATAGGGCAGCTTAGGTGTTGCAGCTAATTCAAACTTGGGGACTACAGTGTTTAGTATCCTTAATACCAGGAATTATCAACGTAGTGCTGGCTTCAAAAGCAGTCGAAAAACGTTGTCAAAAGTTTCCCCTTTTTCAGCCTTTACAGAGTAAAAGCTTCTGGGTGCTAACCCTGATACAGTTTGCATTACCTGTAATGGTGTTTTGGTGGTTTGCCCCCCAAGTCTTTAGAATAGAGCCCCCCAGTCCAGACCGCTCGCCAGCCGATCTATTGCCCTGGGCACTCGGTTTCGGGTGGGGATTTGTAGCCCTGCTGAATGCCCCCATTGGCCTATTTTCCTTTGGCTATGTGGATGTTAACCCAATTTACGAAGCTCTTTTGAGCCATGCCTATGAAGGTATTAAACGTAGTCAGCGCTCAAAAACGGCTACCTTTTGGCAAGGGCTAAAAGATGAATTGCTGGATACACCTCAATTAAGCGCTGACAGAGGATTAGCAGAACTGCGTAACTACTTCGAATTAGACGATCCGCCAGAACATTACGATCCTGAATTTGCTGTTCGTAAGACAGAAATCGACCGTAAACTAACGGCTGCCCAAACAGCTACAGATACATTTCAACAGGTGAATTTGATTGTTAAACTCCTCAAAACAGACGGGGCGGTGGATCGTCGTGATTTGCCCGAGCGTTTGATAGCCTTCGGTTGTCGCTACCGCTTTATAGATTCCTATTTCCCCAAAAAATAGACGAAATCATTACCTATATGACTGGGCCGATTCTTTAACCATTGCCAATTCTGCAATTAAAACTTTTCAAAACCGTAACTAATTGCTTGACGAGACCAATCTCCCAGCATTATGGTCTTATGCAAGGTTGTTGTCGAAGCGACCTTTCCTACAAGGCTCAATAATTCTTAGCGCCATCGGCAGGTGTTACAGCACCGTACCGATGACTTGCCCCCGAGATTCCGAAGCAATCCCGGCGGTTGGGGTTGATTTTACCCCAGCCACCCCGATTTGCACATATCAAGCGGGGTGGCTAAGCCTTATTGGGTCTTGGTTTCCTCCCAAACTACGTTCATCGGAGAACCAAGACACCATGTTTCAAGATTTTACCCAGGGCTCCCACGGGCCCACCGTTCCGCCTGTCGTCCCTACCGTGCTGCCCGACCACGAGTACGAACATGCTCGACATCTGATCCTGGGCAGTCTGCCGGTGGTGCGGGCCACCATCAAGCTGCTCCACAAGCTCAAGTTTGCTGAGCCTAACGACTGGAGCAAGCCGCTACCCACGGGACGCCCCAACGAGGTGATGGCTATTTTGACCAAGAAAGTGCGGGTAGATTAAATTCTTCATCCCCAGCCCTTTTTGCCTGGGGATGGCCGGTACCCGGTCGCTAGCTGAGGGGAGTCGCCCGTGATGCTCTCCCCTCGACTAGCGATTGATTGCTGCTCACCGCCAGACGGTTGAGAGACCCTAGGCCAACGCCGCCAGCAGCTGACTGTGTACCTCCGGTGTTGAACCGACGACTACACCGGGCCACTGATAGTCCTGACAGGTACTCAGCTCAGGGAGTTTATTTCCCTGGTGGTCGGTCATAATGTAGCCCATTTCGCTGGCCATCCAGCTGAGGGCACCGCCATCGATAAACTTGCCCGCTGCTAAAATTGCCCCGGTCAGGTCGCCGGTCAGGAGCCCGTTGGTGTTGGGAATGGCTACGGTACGGTCATAGTCGGGCTGCACATTAATCACACCAAATGTCTTGCTGAGGGTATCGGCGAGATATCCCATTTTCCAGCTGAGGATTACCTGATTTTTTGGGGTGTCTATTTTTAAGGGCTGGCAGCTATCTAGGTCATCGGCTAGGGTGCCGATAAAGGTACCCTGACCTCGCAGGGTGTAGTACAGCGTGTTGAGGGCGGGGCTGAGGGCGATCACCGCCTCAAAGCCATCGGCATTGAGAATGGTGAGAATAATTTGATAGTTGGGATGGCCGTCCATGTAGAACCGGGTGCCATCGATTGGATCGAGGGTGACTAAATAGTCGTCCTGGGGACCAAACTCAATAGAGCGAAAATATTTTGTGTTGTAGGTTTGCTCAAACTCTTCGCCATAGAAGCGAATATCTGGAAACAGCGACAGCAGCGTTACTTCCATAAAGGTTTGAATGGATAGATCGGCGTCGGTCAGGGCCGTTGCAAAAAAGTTATCTGATTCAAATTTATCTGGCTGGGCTACGATACTTGCCTGAATTTTCTGGGCATAGCCTGCGGCTACCTTTAGGTTTGGTAGCAGGACCGCTAAAATTTCACGTGGTGTGGGCATAGGACTTTAGAAGGAGTTGGGAAAGGATGCGGGCGTGGCCGGTAGAATCGCCCCTCTACCAGCCATGGATCATAGACAGATTCCTACCACAAAATCACAAACGCCTGAGTCTTCTAAGAGCTTGACGCAAGGAGGCGTTGCTCCATTACCCAGCTTGAGACTGGCATTTTATTTGTGCGTACCCTAACCCCAGAGCGCCACGTGTAAAGTTCGTCGACGGTCATGGAGCGTTTTGAACCGGAAATAGCTACCCTAAAAACGTTAGTGGGGTGGGTTTGACCCATCCCCAACATCAGGGATGACGGCATGGATGTTCAAATATTGGCCTACTATGGCTTGCGATGGTTGCTGCGTCCTTTTTTGCTGAGAGGGGTTGCGATCGCAACCCACGGCATCAACCACCTGCCCCAGCGTGGGGCGGCCATTGTCGTTTGCAATCACCGCTCCGACACCGATGGCCTATTGATGGCCCTAGCACTACCCCGCTATATTGCCTGGATAGTGGCCGACTACATGACAGCGGTACCCGTTACCAGCCAAATCTTGACCCTGACGGGCATGATCCCTGTCAAAACCGAAGGTCATCCCAAACCCTCTTCCATCAAACAGGCCCTGCAGCGACTACAGCAGGGCAAGCTGCTGGGTATTTTTCCAGAGGGCGAAGACTACATCTTCGCCAACAACTTTGACGCGCCCCTAGCAACCTTCCAATCGGGGTTTGCCCATTTGGCCTACACGGCCCAGGTACCCATCATTCCAGCCGTAATTGTACCCAAAGCCGAAAAACTAAAACCAATCACCATCCCCCCCAGGGTGCGCCAACATTTAGAACGACACTACGACTTGACCAAGATTCAGTCCATTGCGCGGTATCGCTCTGCCGATATCAGGCTGGGCAAAGCCATTGCCCTAACCCCCGTCGCCAATTTACCCAAACAGGAACAGATGGGATGGCTACAGATGCAAACTCGCCAAGCCATGCTCAACCTCCAAAATCGCCCCTAGACCAGCTCTGGGAAGGTTAATTTTACCGCTGGATGTACCAGCCTATGGTCAATCACATTGAGCCCCTCAGCCAGGGCTGCATCTTGCTCCAACGCGCCAAGACCCAGGTTGGCTAGCTTTAGCACATAGGGCAAGGTGCTGTTATTGAGGGCTTCGGTGGCGGTACGGGGCACAGCCCCTGGCATATTGGGTACACCGTAGTGCAGCACCCCCGTCTCCACATAAACCGGTTCACTGTGGGAGGTGGGGCGTACGGTCTCAATACAGCCCCCCTGGTCCACCGCCACATCCACAATCACAGCCCCCTCCGACATCCGCTCCACCAGCGACCGAG
>JBCCAQ010000279.1:0-6826 GCA_039814735.1 Cyanobacteria bacterium P01_A01_bin.15 | reverse complement strand
GTTAGGACGGCCGTCCTAGAGGTAAAGAATTTAGCATCCACAACTCACGTCCTTCACACACCACACACACTTCAATCATTTGGCCCTACTTTCCGTACGGAATCTCCGTCGGTTAGGTAGTGCTAAATCAACCTCACTGCCTAGATTCTCTAGTGAGTTTTGGAAAAAGTCTAGGAACCCAGGCTACAAAACATAAACCATTGTTCGAAGCGCTGCTAGATACAGCCAAACAAAGCCCTAGTCGCTGTCACCATCGTTGTCGCTATCGTTGCTGCTATTATCCGAATCATCAAAGCTGGCATCGTCGTTGCCCATCAGATCGGAAATTTCTTCGTTGTCAGCTTCTTCACGGGCAGCGGCTTCAGCACCTTCGCGAGGAATCATCCGACCCGTGCTTTCTAGCCAACGCAATATGGAGGAATCGCCCCGCTCGGGCATAACCGGCGCATGCTGACGACGGGGGATTTGCTGTACGGAAGGGTTGTATTTAGTCATACGCATTTGTGATTAAAACTGGGCCAGTAAACGGCTCTACCCATATAAGAAGCAAACAAGTCCAGAAAAGCTCGTTCTCAGCAACCAGACAGTTTACCTTTCCTATACGTAGAGTATGAACCTCTGCATCAAAATATACAGTACTTCAGAATCCACTACTACGGCTGGTGACCTGCCGCTGGACACTGATTAGTTTTTACTATGCCCTGCCAATAAAGTATGAAAGTATGCTGATGTCAAGCCCCTGATGATAAGAATTTGTCAGACCTTGAAAATAGGCGGCTGATGCCTACCAACACAAATACCCATGCTAGAAAAGACCGATCTGTTAAATGCGATCGCACCCACCAACCGTGGATTACTAGTCACCCCCGAGCAAAAAAAGGAGATCTTAACTAACGTTGCCCGGCTAGAAGTCTCTAACCCCACTCCCCTTCCCCTGGAGGCAGCCAATTTGCTCAACGGCAACTGGCAGCTGCTTTACACGACTAGCACCGAGCTGCTAGGAATTGATCGATTTCCGCTTTTGAGCCTGGGCGATATCTATCAGTGCGTGCGCGTCGAGCAGCAGCTCATCTATAATCTGGCAGAAGTCAAATCTGCCCTGGGTGGATTGGTGGCGGTCACCGCTCAGTTTGAACCCGTCTCAGACAGTCGGGTCAATGTTCGATTTAACCGCGCGATTTTTGGATTGCAATCGACCCTGGGCTATCGAAATCCTAACCAGTTTATTGCCGCCCTCCAGCAAACCGACCGGTTCAAGCTGCTGCAGGGGATCGACTTTACCATTAGTTCCACCCGCGACCCCGGCTGGCTGGAGATTACCTACTTAGACTCCACCATGCGGATCGGGCGGGGCAACCAGGGCAGCGTGTTTGTGCTCAAAAAGGTGTAGTCATGGCGCTGCCTGTGCTGTCGCTGTCCCAAGCGCATCTCACCCTACTCGAGACCTGTCCACGAAGGTTTCAATACATTTTTGATCAATCCCTAGCGGTGCCACCGACACCCCAGGGACAGGACGCCACCCTGTGGGGTAGCCAGTTTCACCTACTGATGCAGCAGCAGGCATTAGGGTTACCCATTAATGTGATGGCCACCGCCCATGGAGATCTGATCGCTAGGGTTGAAGCCCTGCGACAGCAGGCACCCCAGCTGTTTTATTCCCAGGCCAACGAGCGGCTACGTCAAAGTGAGCACCCGCGTACCCTGGCCTTTAATGGCTATGTGTTTACGGTAATTTATGACCTGCTTATCCTCACGGCTGACACAGGGCTGATTGTGGACTGGAAAACCTATTTGAAGCCGCCGCCCCGGGAGCAGCTTGCCGATGACTGGCAAACTCGACTCTATTTATATGTACTAGCAGAAACCAGCGCCCTGGTTCCAGAGCAGCTGTCCATGGTCTACTGGTTTGTGCGACACCGGGACGACCAAAGCAATACCCTACCCCCCAGCGACTATCGCTTTAGCTACAGTCAGTCGCAGCATGAACACACCAGAGCCGACCTGCGGCGGCTGAGCGACCGCCTATCGGAGTTCCGGCAGCGAGGTGAGTTTCCGCAAACGCATGTCCTCGAACGCTGCCAGCGCTGCCCCTTTCAGATTCGCTGCCAGCGCTGGCAGCGGCCAGCCCTACCCACCGACCTCGATGCCATTGAGGAAATCTCCCTAGGCTAACGGCTAGCATTGAGTTAGATAAATCTAACTAAACAATTACATTAAAAATGATCTATTCAAACGCTGGTGTTTTTGAAGGCAGGCCATTAAACTTAAATCATCAATAGACTTAAGTAAATCGTTTTTGAGTTTAGATTGACTTAAGTGAATGGTCGTCTAAAGCTTCAAAAACGCGCTCTAAGGTACTCTGGTTGGGGGGTGGGGATGCTCCGATCACAGGTTTTCCTATCTATTTTTTCCCCTGCTGTCGTACCCATACTGTTGCGTTGTGAGATTGCTCCATGGCTGAGGTTTACCTACAGACGGGATGGCTGATCCCGCTTTATCCGCTTTTAGGGATCCTGCTAACGGTGCCTTGGATGTCTCTACGGCGGACGGGTCCAAGACCGGCTGGCTATATAAATTTGGTGACAACGTTTGTGGCGCTGACCCATGCGGTGCTCTGCTTACAGGCGGTCTGGGGGCAGCCCCCCCTGCGCTGGTCGGTCACCTGGATGCAGGTGGCGGACCTGTCTATCGGGCTGCCGTTTGAGCTATCGACGCTCAATCTGGCTGCGGTGGTTTTTGTCACCACGCTCAATTTTCTGGTGCAGATCTACGCGGTCGGCTACATGGAGATGGACTGGAGCTGGGCTCGTCTATATGCTCTGCTAGCTCTGTTTGAGGCGGGTATGACGGCGCTGTTGCTGTGTGACTCGCTGTTCTTTAGCTACATGATGCTGGAGATCTTGACCCTGGGCACCTACTTGATTGTGGGCTTTTGGTTTAATCAGCCACGGGTGGTTACGGGGGCTCGGGATGCGTTTTTGACTAAGCGGGTGGGGGATTTGATCCTGCTGATGGGGGTGATTGCCCTGTATCCGCTGGCGGGCACTTGGAGCTACACGGAACTGGCCCAGTGGGCATCGCAGACAACCGTGGGTGGCACGACGGCAACGCTGTTTGGACTGGCGCTGCTGGCGGGTCCCATTAGTAAGTGTGCTCAGTTTCCACTGCATCTATGGCTCGACTCGGCGATGGAGGGTCCGCTGCCCACTACAATCTTGCGGAATTCGGTGGTGATTCCGGTGGGGGCGTGGGTGTTGATTAAGCTCACACCTGTATTTGCCCTATCGCCGGTTGTCGATGGGGTGGCGGTAACCATCGGTACGATTACGGCCATTGGTGGTGCTCTGATTTCCATTGCCCAGGTGGATTCAAAACGGGTGCTGTCCTATTTGACCAGCGCCTATATGGGACTGGTGTTTATTGCGGTGGGGACATCCCAAGTGGGGGTGGCTTACTTTTTGCTGATGGCAATTGCGATCGCAATTGCCACCCTAATCGCCAGTACCGGTTCCATCGTTCTCAACTGTGTGACCCAGGACATCACCCAGCTTGGGGGGCTGTGGTCTCGCCGTCCGGTCACCGCTCTATCCTTTATGTGTGGAGCCCTGGGCCTGTTAGCGCTGCCTCCGTTTGGAGGGTTTTGGGCCATGCGTTTTCTCGAAACCGGTCTTTGGTACGACGGTCAGCTGGTGCCCTTTGTCATCGTGCTGATTATCAACGGGCTCTGTGCATTTAGCCTGGTACGCATGTTTTGCCTAATCTTTTTAGGTCAGCCCCAAACCATGAGCACCCGTGCCCCAGAACCTATTTGGTTGATTGTCATCCCCATGGTCGCCATGGCTGCCCTGACCATTCACCTACCGATCATGCTGCAGTCCCTCAAGCTGTTGCCTATCTTGCAAACCGCCATCGGCGAAACGGGGTTGCTGCTGCTTTGGTCCAGCGGTCTCGGCGTTGGTCTGGGTTTTGCTTTTTATGGGGTCAAGCGAGAGAAGCGACTCACCGACTCCATTCCCCAGGGACTTGTCAATCTGCTGGCCTACGATTTTTATACCCCTAGCCTTTACCAAAACGTCGTCATTTGGCCTGTCGCCTTTACGGGCAAAATCTTTGACTGGCTAGAGCGCTATGTCATTGATGGCTTTGTCAATCTGGTTGGGGCGATATCTCTCTTTAGTGGAGAAACCCTGAAATATAGCACTGGCGGACGCTCCCAAGCCTATGTGCTCACAATTGCCATCTGTGTTGTTCTGCTAAGTCTGTTTATGAGCTGGAACTACATGCCAACTTTAGTTATCAAACCATGATGTTAAGTGCGCTCATCGGGCTACCGCTGCTAGGGGCCCTAGTCCTGACGTTGTTTCCCCCTGGTCGGGCCAAGCTAGGGGCCCTGCTCATCTCAGGTGGCACCCTATTATTGGCGTTGCGGATGTTTAGCCAGTTTGATCTAAGCAACAGCCAGTTTCAAATGGCGGAGTCCCTACCTTGGCTGCCAGCAATCGGTCTAAATTATGACCTGGGTGCGGATGGGTTGAGTCTGCTAATGGTGGGGCTGAATGCCCTACTCTCCTGGATAGCTATCTACAGCGCCAGACCAGACATCGAGCGTCCCCGTCTGTTTTATGGGCTGATGCTGATTACTAGCGGCGTCATTGCCGGGGCATTTTTGTCTGAAAATTATCTGTTGTTTTTTCTTTTCTATGAAGCCAGTCTGATTCCCCTATATTTGTTGATCAGCATTTGGGGCGGAGAGAAACGCACCTATGCTGCCACCAAGTTTTTGATCTATACGGCTATTTCTGGTGCCCTGGTGCTAATTACAGGCTTTGGCATCCTCTGGCTCGGGGGAGCTGAGAACTTTAGCTATGGCGCTCTGTCCGAGGCAAGTTTATCGGTTCAACTACAGGTTTTACTGCTGATTCCTCTGGCCATTGGCTTTGGCATCAAAGTACCGATGGTGCCTCTACACACCTGGCTCCCCGATACCTATGTGGCCGCCTCTGCACCGGTTGCCATTATGCTGGGTGGCGTGCTGGCTAAGCTGGGAACCTATGGGCTGTTGCGCTTTGGTCTCAGTTTATTGCCCGACGGCTGGGCGATTATCGCTCCGTGGGTTGCTGCTTGGGCTGCGATTACAATCATCTACTGCGCCTTTTTAGCCATTGTGCAAAAAGATATCAAGCGCATGGTGGCCTATAGTTCGGTGAGCCACATGGGCTACATACTGCTAGGTAGCGCCGCCGGAAACGCCCTCAGCCTTTCAGGATGTATTGCCCACATGATTGCCCACGGTCTGGTGCTGGCCATGTTGTTTCACCTGGTTGGCGTCATTGAGGCCAAGGTCGGTAGCCGCGATCTCGATCAGCTCAACGGTCTGCTAAACCCAGTCCGAGGTCTACCATTTGTGAGTGCGTCCCTGTTGCTGGGGGCGATGGCTAGCGCCGGTATTCCTGGCTTGGTAAACTTCGCAGCCGAATTTGCCGTATTTCTAGGGAGCTATCGCGTTTTTCCCCTACAGACCCTGATCGGCATTGTGGGTACGGGGCTGACAGCCGTATATTTTGTGATTTTATTAAACCGCACCTGCTTTGGTCGGCTTGATAACGATCGGGCCTACTTTCCAAAGGTCTCTTTTAACGAAAAAGCTCCTGCGATTGTGCTGGCCGCACTGATTGTTGTGCTGGGGATAAAACCCAACTGGCTAATGCGCTGGAGCGAGCCGACGGAGGTAAAGGCGGTGGCGATTGTACCTGGCGAAGTTGTCCCAACGCTGGGAGAGATGGTTGGGCTGTGGTGGCATGATACACCGTCGTGATGGTTACGGGTCTGATGCTTGGAGATACAAGACTTTGTGACGTTTTCTTCTCTCCTAGCGCTTCTGTCTACGTTTTTTGCTCCAGGTTAACAACGGGCAAACAAACCTACATTTGTTTTTTCTCATCCCCCTAAGTCCATGTCAAACACAACCGTAACGCTGCCCCCCTCCACCCACGCCTACGCAGATGTCATTCACCGGCTAGAGGCCGGGGGTTCCATGCTGCCAGATAGCCCCGAAAATCTGATGCAGATTATTGGTATCTATAAGGCCTACGCGGTCCCCATGGACTTTTACTGGCGAGATTTGCTTTACATTGGCGAGCGGGTATTTCTACAGCCGCTACCGATGTTTAAGTATCTGATCTCCCAGGAGTATCTGGATCGCCATAATACCTACTCTGGCGATCGCTCACCCCTACGGATCTGGCGCGGTCGGGGTGAGACTCATCCAGAACTGTTGGAGTTTATGGCTAAGGGAGAAACGGGTCGACGTCTGCCTCGGGTATTGCATCATCTGTGGCACGATCGGGTCAATATGGAGTTTGCCGAAGCCTGCATGCAGGCTATGTTTTGGCATACCGACCTCAATCCCAAATTTAACGAGTATCTCTACAGCGATGCCTACAAGGCCGCGGCCGATGTCGCCATTAAGGCATATTTCAAAGGAAACTGGGCCATGCTGGCTCTCTATAAACTGTTCCCCGATATGTTTTTAGAGCAGGTCCGGCAGATGTCGTACTATGCCAACCTGGGCCTATTTTGGGAGGTGATGGCTCCGGTTTTCTTTGAGATGTCAGATATTTATGACGAAGGTGGCTTTAAGGGCGTGCCGGATGCCATGGACTTTTTGGTGAACGGTATTTTTGCTGTGGCGGGGCGGCCAATCTATCACCATGTCTATGTTGGCGACGAGTGTTTTGAGATTATTCCTAAGTCAGCTGGTTTTACCTGGCTCTACGAAGCGGCCCTGCCCTACGTAGAGGCCGTATTTTATCGGACCGCACCATTC
>JBCCAQ010000300.1:0-6010 GCA_039814735.1 Cyanobacteria bacterium P01_A01_bin.15 | reverse complement strand
CCTTGCCATTCGAATGGCATCTTCCAAGCTAAGCTGCTCGATCAGTTGGAGAGCATTGGCATTGTCTAGGGCCTTATCGGCCTGTCCGTCCGGAGCACACAGGCGGCGAATATTCTTGAGCAAGCTCACTAGCTCGGTGCCGCATTCAGCTTCTAAAACCGATTCCCAGATGCCTTCAACCGTGGTTAAGCGGTGCCTCAAAAATGTTTCAGATGCCTCTGGGACAGAGAGGCTATCGGCCTTTGTTAGGACCATATCATCTTGATAGGAAACAGTTGGACTCATTCAACGTCAGTAGTAACGACGGAGACTGCCCACGCTCAGCACCTCCGAGAAAATTGTAGAAGCTTTCGGACGCTCCACGATATATTCGAAGTAGCTGATCCAAGAAAATATTTATAAAGGTCTTCGAGGATCGGGATCTAACACCGGCAGTTGAATCCCTCGAAAGACCTCTTCGCTCGCCAAACCAAACTGAGTGAGCCAGTAGGTCAAGGTGCGCCCTACAACCAGTAGCCCCAAACAGGGAATTGTGGCGAGGGCTAGACCGAGCTGCGGATTGTTAACTAACGTAAACGGCAGATTGTTTATCGTTTTCTGGGTAGATTTTTCACGAAAAGGTTGCATAAATGAGGTGCTCGTAGTAAACGTATAGCAACTTTAGGGAATATCACGCCCAACGGTGGCGCTTTTGTAGGACAGCGATTCTTCTGGTCAGCGTTGATCCGACGCTGCCATTTCCAACCTAACAGGTACCGTTGATTCTAGATGCTGTTCTCATCTTATATGTTGCGAACTATGTCTCGAAGTGTATCCAGGGTCTACCGCCACCTGTCTATACAGGTACGTGTCAATGAACAACTTTAACGGTGAACTATCGTTTAATGGTGAACTATCGTCAACCCTGGGGGACAGATCGCAGGCGCGCTGCCTTGAGCGATGGTTTTTGGCATCTGTGCTATCCCTAAATAGCGGCTTGGGGCAGCCTGCTCGGGCGATAAGTTTTTGCGGGCGTCGAACTGTCATGGGATCTAAGGGGTTATGTTCAGTCACGTAAAATCTGATCGACCAGTGTTGGCCCCCTCGGTGTTACTGCCCTGGCTAGAGGATGTGGTCAACAGCGACAGCTGCACCCTCAAGGTCAAGCTCAGGGGTAATATTCTGCATATCTACGCCCAGTCTGCTGATGGCATAGACCGAGACTATGTCCTATTGCGATTGGTGCGATCGCTACTAGACCCAAAGCACAAGGCCGAGCTGCTCAAGGATTTTTCCCAGATCTATCAGCTTTATTTTTATAGCGGCCGTCCGGGCAATGCCCAGCCCGACTGGTCTATGCCTATTTACCTCAATCGTCTGGAGCGGCATCTAGAGCAGCTGGTGGAAACCAGTGCCGATCTCGATGAGGTAAAGCGTTCAGCGGCTCATCTAACATCGGGGATTGGGGTCTTGGACGAGGCTACCTCGGCCATTGTGCTCTCCAATGCCAGTCTGGCCCGCAAAGGGGATCCAGATGCGATCGCCCGCTATCTTAGCCAAACCCTAAGCGCTTTGGATGTGGGGGTAGATGTGGTGGTCAATGCCGTTCCCGGTAAGGCCAAACGTGCCCAGGGCGTGATCACAGCGAGCGTGGATCCAAGCCGGGAGTTAATTAACCGTCTGTGGATTTTGTGTCGAGCGGCCTATAGTCCCGACCCGGCTCTGATTGCCGAACCAACTGCCCAGCGGCTGCGGGCGCTGAACCTCACCCAGTTTCAAGATGCGGTGATTTCGGTCCAGGTGCTGGGGGAAGACACGCCAGACTGGCGGCTGCGCGTAGACCTTACCCCCGATGAAGAAATTCTAAAAGAGTGGAGTCGCTGGGGGGATACGGACTCCATTGCTCGACTGCTCAATCAGGCTTTGGTGCCCCTGGAGGTCAGGGTGCTGCCGGAGGTAAAAAGCTCGGCTCTACACCTGGTGTGTCACCCCCTGGCCATGGGTCAAACCGTGGCTCCAGAGCGATCTGCTGCCGTGTCTGCTAGCGACCCTGAGGCTGAGATTGTCGGTGCGATCGCACCCATCCTAGAGCAGCTGGCCCCCCAGGGACTGGATCGAGCTGTTATCTATGGTCCCTGTCCAGACGGTGTCAATCCGCAGTGGTTCAACTGTTTTGATCTGCCAGCGAGCGAGCACGCTGATTTGGCTACCCCGACGGCTGAGCTGGCCCACCAGGGGGACCTGCCGGCGATTGCCTACTGTTTAACCAAGCTGCTCAATCCCGACCTAGATGAGCAGCTCAAGACCGGTGGCATTCGAGTACAGCTGCTGCGCCGGGAGCGGCGGCTGCACATTATGCTCGATGCGCCTGTCTGTCCGCCGCGTCGTCAGATTGTGCCCCAGCTCAAGCAGTATTTGCGCCAGCAACCGATCAAAGGCCTGGCCGGTGTTCGTATCTATGGTCGTCGAGCGGGTCAAAAGCGTCCTGACTGGAACTATGGTTACGACCGGCAGCCAAAGCAGCGACTGGTGCCTGAGGCGGCTCCTGAATTTGCGGCCTCTGATGCTTACCTGGAGGATCTGATCGATCCGGGAGCCCCTGGGGACGCTGCCCTGGAGCAGGACTGGCCCAGTCGTACTTTAGAACGGGTGCGGGCGCTGCTGATCAAAACCCAGCTGTTTACCGCTGCGGTCCCTGAAGAATCCCTAGCAAAGACCCATCTGCCTGGTCGAAAAGGCATCGCTCTGGCCTGGGCAGGGTTGGGGCTGCTGTTACTGTTTCAGGCTGACTGGATTGCCGGTCAGTTGTTTAAGACCCAATCTGAGGCGGCAACGGCTCCGCAGACGGTTCCCCGGCTGCAGCCGCAGCGCTCAAGTTTTGAAGAAGAACTGGCCGAACTTAATTGGGGCGCAAACGGGGGCGATGATGCCATTAGCCTGGATGATGAGCTACCGGGCTTTGCTAGCTCGGCCATCAATGATACCGATCTCCTGGGCAGCCCGCCCCAGACGACGGTGTCCATGGCGGAGGTCCTAGGGGCATCCCCCTACCCTCCATTTAAAAGTCAGCAGCTGGATGAAAAGCTAGCGCTTTATGGCTGGCATGTGGAGGAGCAAGGGGCTCCTGATGTGCTGGTGTTTGGCAGTTCGCGGGCCCTGCGGGGGGTGGACCCGACGGCCCTAACCATGGCCCTGGACTCCCTGGGATATAGCGATGTCAGTGTGTTTAACTTTGGTGTGAATGGGGCGACGGCTCAAATAGCGGATCTGGTCGTACGGCAGCTTTTATCTAACTATCCGTCGCCAAAGCTGATCCTTTGGGCGGATGGAGCGCGTGCTTTTAATAGTTCGCGGGTAGATGTGACCTTCAATGCGATCGCAACCTCAGAGGGTTATCAGCAGCTCATCACTGGCGAGCTTTTCCCCGAAGCTGAGGGTACCGGACCCGATCTCAATCCTGCCCAGCAGATCAGCCGCTACTACACCCGCCTCGACCAGCGGCTGAGCGAGGCCCTAGGTCGTATCTCCTCGGGATATAGCGAACGTACCCGTCTGCAGAAAACCGCCAATCTTAACTCGCCCCAGGCAGCTGATGCTGGGGTGAACCCCACTGAGACCGATCTGATCGATGCCAACGGGTTTTTGCCCCTGTCAATTCAGTTTAATCCGGCCACCTACTATCTCGATCATCCCCGTGTAGCCGGTGCCTATGACGGTGACTACAAAGCTTTTCAAATGGACGGTCCTCAGGTTGAAGCCCTCAGACAAATGCTGGCCCATACCCAGTCCCAGGACATACCCGTTGTCTTTATCAATACGCCTCTCACCAATGAATATCTCGATCCGGCCCGGTTAGAGGTAGAGAGCCGTTTTCAGCGCTATATGCTCCAGCTAGCTGCCCAAGAGCCGGGACTGCTTTACCGCGATCTCGGTCAGCTTTGGCCCAATCGCTATGACTATTTTTCGGATCCTAGTCACCTGAATCGATTTGGTGCCTATCAGCTGTCCAGTCGTTTGGCCCAAGACCCCATGATTCCCTGGCTTAAACTCAGCTCCGATGCCAACTAACACCGTATTCACAAGGACAACTTCACGACGATGACGCCGCCTTCTATTGTTTACGGTTTATTTCTCATCATTGTCAGCTCTGTATACTGGCTGCTGCCCGGTCGCGGTGCCAAGCTGGGGTGGATACTGTTGGCTAGTCTGGTATTTTACGGGTCGCTGCAGCTGCAATACCTGCCGCTGTTGTTAGCCTTGGTACTAGCTAACTATATGATTGGGCGTCGGCTGAGTGCTCCCCTCGACTGGCGTATTCCCAACGAAAAGTGGCACTTCGCCCAGCAAGACTGGGATCGAAAACGGCTGTTGCTCCTATGGGTAGGTATTGGCTTAAATGTGCTGCTGCTATTGGGGTTCAAGTATGTCACCCCCATGTTTGGCACTGTGAACCCCAGCTTGCAGCTACTGATACCCCTGGGGCTGAGCTTTTTTTGCTTTGAGGCCGTTGCCTATCTGGTAGATATTTATCGCGGTGCCCCAGCGGCAAATCACTTTATTGAATTTGCGGCCTACAAATTGTTTTTTCCAAAGCTGATTGCTGGCCCAATTACGCGATTTCAGGGCTACATTAGCCAAGTGAAACATCCTCGCTTGCCTACCTTAGAGCAGGTCGTAGAAGCGGGCTGGTTGATTGCCTCTGGAGCTACTAAAAAGTTGCTGTTGGCCAACCGGATCGGGCTGCTAGTCAATCTCAGTTTTGACAATCTCGAAAGAGCCGGCAGTGGCGATCTGTGGCTGGCCGTTTTTGCATACGGTCTACAGCTTTATCTCGACTTTAGTGGCTATGTGGATATGGCCCGAGGCAGTGCTCTGCTTTTAGGTATTCATCTCCCACAAAATTTTGATTTTCCCTATTTCACCACCAGCATTGCCGAATTTTGGCGACGCTGGCACATTACTCTGGGCGATTGGCTGCGTAACTATCTTTATTTCCCCCTCGGTGGTTCTCGCAGGGGCTTAGCCAAAACCTGCCTAAATTTGCTAATTGTCATGATTATTGCCGGTATTTGGCACGGCGATCAGTGGGGATTTCTAGTTTGGGGATTGCTCCACGGTTTAGCGTTGATTATTCATCGGTTAACCCAGGCCGTATCTGATACCCGATTGGGGTTAAAGGCTTTTTGGTCTAGCTGGCCCGGCACGGTAACAGCTTGGGCTGTTACCCAGCTATTTGTCTTCCTGAGCTGGATACCCTTCCGTCTGCCCAATCTGCAGGATGTAAGACTGGTGCTCAACCACTTTTTTAACCAGTCAGCCGATATCCAATTTGCCCAAAAGGTCTACCTAGAGTCCTTGGGCTTTAGTCGTGGCGGCGTTGTCCTCATGTTGATAGGTCTGACCGGCATTATGGCCCTACTGCACGGGTTCAAACATCGTCTAAAGCTACAAACCAGTTGGCCTTTGAAACTGATGTTTATTCCGGCCGGTTTGTACATAGCCTGGCTGCTGGCTCCCAGCGAAACCGTTGCCTACATCTATTTCGAGTTTTAGGTTTACGAGTTTTATGATTCCGAGCTCCAGTCGGATGAGTTTTTTTACCCTCTTTGGGACATGCTTGGCACCCCAATCGTGTTTGAGTGAGCCGTGGTCACCCCACGACCCTTTTTCAGGGAAGCTTTTTTAGGAGTCGGTCCATTCGGGCTAGCAGCAGCAATCAGCAAAAAAGGAAATCTATCCTAAGAAGTATTGCGAAACGTAAGAAATCGCGTTACATTTGTATACAAGCGAGCAAGGAATATTAACTCATTCTCTGTAAGCCATACATACTGTACCTTTACAACGCAATTATTCAATCATGACAACTACTCTACAGCAGCGCTCTAGCGCCAACCTGTGGAACCAGTTTTGTGAGTGGGTCACCAGCACCGAGAACCGCCTGTACGTAGGCTGGTTCGGCGTGCTCATGATCCCCACCCTGCTGGCTGCCACTGCCTGCTTCGTCATCGCCTTCATCGCCGCTCCTCCCGTT
>JBCCAQ010000149.1:0-13306 GCA_039814735.1 Cyanobacteria bacterium P01_A01_bin.15 | reverse complement strand
GTCGGAATACCACCGGTCGATTAGAGCTGAAAAAGTTCTGCACCTATTGCAATACCCACACTGTTCATAAAGAGATTAAGTAAGGACCACCATGGCCTATTTTCGTCGTCGGGTTTCGCCCATTAAGCCCGAGGAAAAGATCGATTATAAAGATGTTGACCTACTGCGCAAGTTTATTACCGAGCGAGGCAAAATTTTGCCTCGCCGCATCACGGGGTTAACGGCAAAGCAGCAGCGGGACCTGACCGTTGCCATCAAGCGTGCTCGCACACTGGCGCTGCTCCCCTACGTTAATCGCGAAGGCTAGGGGCTAAGACTCTGCTCAGGCTTGAATTTAGTGCCCGTAACGCTTAGTGGCCGTAAGGCTTAGTGGTCGCGCTTTAGCGATCAGGCTATTTTGCAGACGGTGTTTAATTCACGTCGGCTGTTTCGCGTATCATTGAGCTGCGGTAAACCCCACAACAAAATCATTTAAGGGCAAGGATCTAGGTTGGTGGAAAAGGGAACGCTGATCGAGTTTAAGGTGCAGGGAGACCCTCGGTTGGGCGTCGCCGATCGCCCGGAGGGGAAAAAAAATTGGGTTGTGATTGATGGTAGCGGTCAGTCTCATATCTTGCACCCTCGGCAGATTACCTATGCCATTGATAAACCAAGCTATCAGCCCTCGGACATCGCTAGTTTTTTAGCGGAGGCAGAGCCTAATATTGACCCAGATAGCCTGGAGGTTGCCTGGGAATTTTTGCAGGAGACTGGGGAGTCAACGGATCCAGCCTCTTTGGCACTTTTGCTATTTTCAGATCAGTCGCCGCCGCTGTGCTATGCGGCCTACTGCTTATTGAGCAGCGACAAGATTTTTTTTAAGCGCAAGGGGGAGCGCTACGAGCCCCGGTCGGTAAAGCAGGTGGACGAGGTGCGTCACCAGCAGGCTCGGGAGGCGGCTCGGAAGCTGGAGTGGGAAGGATTTTTATTGAGATCGCAACAGGCGGTCCAACGCTCGGCCACAGCTGATACAGAGGCCCCCACCCCTTTTGTAAAATGGGACAAAACTGACCGACTTCGCCTGGAAACCTTGGAGCGCTACGCTACCCTAGGCGATGACTGTTCACAAAAGTCAGCGGCCCAGGAGATACTGACGGCGCTTGACTACGGCACGGCGGCTGAAGATGCTTTTCAGCTGTTAGTAGATTTAGGTCAGTGGAGTCTTCACGAAAACCTAGCGCTGCGGCGTAGCCAAATTCCCATCCAAATCCCTGATGAGATTAGTGCCATGGTGCAGCAGCGTATCGATAATCCGCCGCCTGATGCTGATGCCGACCGTCTAGATCTGACCCATCTCAAGGTTTACACCATTGATGATGAAAGTACGCGCGAAATTGATGATGGTCTCAGTCTAGAAACCCTGGCCGACAATCGTAAGCGCATCTGGGTTCACATTGCGGACCCCACCCGCTGGCTGCTGCCGGGGGACGACATCGATCTCGAAGCGCGTCGCCGCTGTACAACGGTGTACCTGCCGACGGGGATGATTCCCATGTTTCCGGAGGCCCTGGCCACAGGCCCCATGAGCCTACGGCAGGGTCAGCTGTGCTGCGCTCTCAGTTTTGGTATTGTCCTGAGTGAGGCCGGTGCGGTTGAGGACTACAGCATTACCCCCAGTCTGATCAAACCGACCTATCGGCTCACCTATGAAGATGTTGATGAGATGCTGGAGCTGGGTCTCAAGGCCGAGCCTGAGCTAAATGCTATCGCTGAGTGGGCCAAACGGCGACGGCAGTGGCGCAAGTCCCAGGGAGCGATTTCAATCAATATGCCAGAGTCGTCCATCAAGGTGACTGACGAAGAAATCACGATCAGTGTTTTAGAAAATTCTCAGTCGCGTCAGACCGTAGCGGAAATGATGATTTTGGCTGGGGAAGTGGCGGCTCGCTACGGTGAGGCCAATGCCTTAGCCATCCCGTTTCGCAGTCAGCCTACGCCAGAGCTGCCGTCGGACAATGAGCTGCTGCAGCTACCGTCCGGTTGGGTGCGCGACTCAGCTATTCGTCGCTGTATGCCCCGTAGCGAAATGGGCATTAATCCTGCCCGCCATGCCACCCTGGGGTTGGACTACTACAGTCAGGTAACCTCCCCCATCCGTCGCTATACCGATCTGCTGGCTCATTTTCAGCTGAAGGCCCATTTGAGGGGAGAAAGACTGCCCTTTTCCCCGGTGGAGATGACCGAGCTGACCCAGGGGGTCTCGACGGCGGCCTATGAAGCGGTGACCGTAGAGCGCCAAACCAAGCGCTACTGGGCGCTGGAGTTTTTACGTCGAGAGGGTGATCAGGTTTGGGCGGTGATGCTGCTGCGGTGGCTCAGGGAGCATGAAAACCTAGGGTTGGTCATTATTGAGGATCTGGGTCTGGAGCTGGCTATGCGATTTGATACTCCGCCAGTGCTGGGGGAGCGTTTTGATGTGCGGGTGGTTCACTCCAATCCGCGTCAGGACTTTATCCGGCTGGAGCTAGTTCCTGATGATGCGGTTGCCAGCGAAGCGGTGGCATGACGGCCCAGCCATTTTTGCACACCACCCCTAGTGAAATACTGGGCGATACGGTGGAGCAGCGGGTGGTTATTCCCTTTCGGGGGGACATTTCTCGGCAGTTTCGGCTATCGCTGCCCACCAATATTGATGCCCTGTTGGATCACCCTGCTACCTACGAGGCGTTTGCCCAGGATGAGTATATGCCCTACTGGGCGGAGCTATGGCCGTCGGCACTAATGCTGGGTCAGGCTCTAGCCCAGCATGTCTGGCCTGACAATATGGCCGGGGAGGTGTTGGATGTGGGCTGTGGTCTGGGTCTCTCAGGGCTGGTGGCCCTGGCCTTGGGAATGCAGGTGGTGTTTAGCGACTATGATGCTGCCGCTTTGGACTTTGCTACCCGGAACGCCAGGCTCAACGGGTTTGAGCGATTTCGCACCCTGCTTTTGGACTGGCGCTGCCCGCCGGACGGATTACAGGTACCCCTGCTGCTAGCCGCTGATGTGATCTACGAAGGTCGGAATATTAAGCCGCTAGTGCGGCTGATGGACAGGGTGTTGAGTCCGGCTGGAGAGTGCTGGCTGTCGGACCCCGATCGGCCCCAGCGGCAGGAATTTCAGATGGTACTGACAGCCCAAGGATTTGAGTTTGAAGCGCTGCCAATGACCCTGGAGCGGCCCGATTGTCCGACCGTGCAAGGAACGGTTTATCGTATACGGCGGGCTGCGTTTGAGCCTTGCTCAGCTGAGGATGGCTCCTTGCGATCGCAGCCAGCTTTTCTCACAATCTAACAGCCCTCTTGATTGGTGAAAATGAGCACCCTGAACGGAGGTTTGCGCCCAAAGGATGCCGCGCAGATAACACCCCCGAACCGAGGCGTGATCCAACCTGGCCTCTTGTAGATTGGCCCCTGAGAGATCGGCTTGGGTCAGGCTGGCGTGGACCATTACCACTCGCCGTAGATCCGCGGCTGTTAGGTCGGTGTGCCCCAGGTTAGCCCGAGTTAAATTGGCCTGCTGTAGGGTTGCTTCTTGACCATTTACTCGCGTTAAATTAGCCCGATTGAGATTGGCCCCTGTGAGGGCTGCTCGGGTGAGATCTGTCTGGGTCAGATTGGCCTGGCGCAGATCGCATCCTTGCAGCTGGGCCTCTTCCCAATGGGCGTAGCTGCCATCAATACCATACAGGTCGGCACCGTTGGCATTGGCTCGCTGCAGCCGCGTTCGACTTAGATTTGCACCCACCAGGCTGGCCCGCCGCAGTCTGGCATAGCTCAAGTCAGCCCCAGTCAAATTTGCATCGTACAGCTCTGCCTCGGTCAGGTTGGCTCCAGCTAGATTGGCCTGGTTTAGGGTGGCCTGGTTTAGGGTGGCGGCCATTAGAACGGCCCCTAGTAAGTTGGCGCGCCTGAGGCTGGCAGCCGTCAAATTAGCATGGGCCAGGGTCGCTCCGCTGAGATTAGTGTCTGCCATTTGGGCATCGATCAGCTGCGATCGCTCCAGGTTTGCCCCCCGTAAATCGGCCCGTGTAAAATCGACTCGATCCAAATTTCGGCCACTGAGGACCGCCCCCCGTAGCTTTGCACCCGCCCGATACAGCTGACTGGCTGGGGGGTATTGTCGCGGTAGGACAAACTCTGTTGGAATTACTGTGGGGACCTCTCCCCAGCCATCAGCCATAGTCTCCTTAAATTAGTTAGGGCTTACGAGCTGCAATCACCCATGCCCGCAATCAGCCCCTAAGTAATTTTGACCACAGTTTGTTCATGGGTGTCACCGACGACAGTCTCATCTTTATGCAAAGTTTTTACATCCGCTTTTAGAGATCCAGCATCGGCAAAAGCTGTTGAACCTGTCTAAACGCTGTCTCAGAGATGGTTGTAGCTATTCGAGATGCTCCATGTGCGGCCCGCTGTCTGGGCGAAATCCGGGGGAGTTTACAAAATCATATTTTTTAACAACTAGGAAAGATTTCCCCAGGGATTTCCTCAGCTTTTCCCCAGAGTTGGGATAGTTTTCCACAGCCCTTTACCGTGGCTGAGTAAATCAGCAGATCCTGTGGAAAACACTGAAGTTACCGAGGTGGATTTTCTACTGTAACTGTATGTAAACAAAGCACAGGCTAAACCCCCATTACTTCGTAAGTCGGAAATTTTTATAAGGGAAAAAGCCGCAGCTGGGGGCCATTGCCAATTCCTATGACCTCCTGCACAATGAAGCTCCACTGGCTGGGGTGGCCCCAAATAAAGCAGCCGGTGGGTTTGGGCTGTCGCTGCCGCGCGTTTGACAATTTTGGGCAAGGTCGCGCCAGTTTGATGTGTTTATAGTTTGTAGGAGCGCTAGATCCCATGACTCCAGTTCCAGTTACCGTCAGCCTCATGGTCGAAATTCCCGAAGATCTATATATCTCGATTCAGGACTATCTAGAAGTCCATGAAATGTGGAGTCAGGAACGGATGATGCAGGCGGCGCTCTCCCTATTTTTGCTGCAAAATGGGGTGAACCAGCCCCACGTAAACAGTCTCTATCTAGATAGTCTGTTTGGCTGTGCGGCTTAGCGGTGGTGCAACGGTCGGTCTATTTATATTTCTGTCGATCTGGGCAATCGCGGTTGAGCTGCTGACCATCGGGCATGATGGTTCGACATAGGCGGGCTCCTTCTAGGTCTTCAATGTGGACCTCCGCCCACCGCAGTTCTGCTTCAGTCAGGTCCGCGTCCCACCATTCCACTTCCCACAGTTCAGCGTTGCGGAGATTGGCTCCCTGGAGGTTGCTGTTCTGGAGGCAGGCACCCCTGAGGTTAGCGTGCTGTAGGTCACTGGCCCTTAGATCCGCGCCTCGGAGGTTGGCTCCCTGGAGGTCTGCGCCTTGAAGGTTAGCCATACTGAGGTTGCAATGATTGAGATCGGCCTGGGAAAGTTGGATTTCGGCCAGGTTCGCGCCGGAGGCCTCTAGCCCTTGCAGCGATAGCCCATCGCGATGGAGATCTTCTAGCGCCTGGTAGCGGGCGTAGCTGACGGACATGTTGGCGGCCGCCGCCATATCTACGACTCGCCAGGCATCGTAGTTGCGTTGGGCGCGGCGCTCGGGTGCGCCTTTGATATATAAAATGACGGCAATCACAGCGGCAACTGATTCCACATCGCTGAGGAGGGTGCTGACAATTTTCCAGTATTGAGAGTGGACATCGGGGGCGATGGCTGTCTGGATAGGCTCTACCTCGGCTAAGATTTTGAGCAGCAGCAGGGTAATGACGGCTAGGACGGCGACCAGCCAGGTGGGCACTGACTGCATCCAGCGTTCAGCGGGATGGATTGGACGGGTTGCTCTCCATTTCATAGGGTGATTTTACAGGTAGGACCTCTTGGTACTGTGTCAGACTCTTGAGCTAGAGGCCGATCTCGCAGGCAAACTTGATCTGACCCATTTTAGGGGGAGGGTTCTTTTAGGTGTAGAAAGCTTGTACAGGCGGGGTGGATGCGAAACTTTTCAATATTTTCGAGGTTGATGGTGGGGACCTCGTAGTGGCCTAGATAGGCACCCGCCAGGCTGGTACGGCGGTTGGTGTGGCGGGGTACCCAGGCTTTGAGAAAGCCGATTTTCCAGAGGATTTGTTTGAGTTCGAGATAGTCCATATCGAGGACCCAGGGGGTGGCCCGTTCCACATCGTACTCACCACAGGTAATAGCCAGCAGGAGATAGTCTAAGGCTTCTTTGTCATGGTGGCTGCGCTTACCTCGAAAGATTTCAAAGACGTCCAGCAGATGGGGGTACTGAAACCGATATTCCGATGCCAGGTCGCGGGTCTTTTGCTCGGAGTAGGCTTCTTCGGCGGCGGCGATCGCAACCCCATCAATCCGCCGTGCCGCCAGCGAATACTCGATCCGTTCGGCACAGAGTTTGCAAAACTGCAAAAGCTCCCGAGGTCGCAGCTGGGTACGGTCAATAATATAGTCCAAGCTATCGGGACCGTCGGCATGCATCTGAGCTACAAACACTGACTGCCAGAGCTTTTGAGCATTGAGCCGAGCCGCCTGGGGAAAGGAATGGACAATTCGGCGAGCAATCAGCTCAAGGAGTTCGTTTCTACCCCAGCGAATCACCTCCACATCTTCTCGAATCTTTTGCGCATCCTCATAAATCTGAGGAATGTTGTCAAACAGCTCCTGACGAATCGAAATATAGACCCGTAAATTGGGGCTGATCAGATTGAGTTTTTGGGTGGCTTGAAACAGTCCGGCGATAAAAAACCTGGCGTCTTCTGAATTATCCCAGCCCTTATCTAACTCGTCGATCAAGACTTTAATCTTGGTATTTTTGAGCACGACCTGCAGACTAGGCAATAGGGTTTTGATCTCATCTAGGCCATAGAGGGCCTGTAGCTCCTGGCTGCGAAGGCCGCCGGTGGCGGTACTTGTTTTGACCTGCTCAATGCGTTTGAGATAATCGACCAGCGTGATAATGGAACTGGTTTGCTGAGATAACCCCTGGCTGGCCACATAGTCATAGATATTTTTGGTGGCCCCTAGCAGCAAGCCGCGCTTGATCTGGGCAATTTTTTTAAAGATCAGCGTGTAGAGCAAATATTGCCAGGCCACCGAGTAAGCGCTTTGCTTACGCCAAAAGCCATCTTCTTCACTGGTGAGATGGTCCGATAGCAGCTCGTAGGAATATTCCTCGGGAGAAAGCTCCAGGATCAGATTGCCCTTACGGGTTTCGGTGGTGGCGATGTATTTAAAGATGGCGCTTTTCCCAGTGCCCCGATTTCCCACCAAAATCGTTTTACGACCGCTGAGAAACTTTTGGTAGGTGACGTTGGGATAAAAATATTCTGCGAGGCCGAGGTTGATATCGCGTTCGGCAGAGTCTGAACCCAGGTCGAGTTCCCTAATGTCTAACCGCATGGACCATGAGGACAAACAGTGTACGGTTCAGTTTATCGTGTCTTTGAGGTTGGCTACCCGGTGGTGCATGGGTGATTAAGTGGGCCCCTGGCGGAACTCCTCGGGGCGACCTAGCTTTTTCGAATCAGATCTAGTCCGCAGATACCTGCAAACCCGGCCAAGAAATAGGCGGCAAACTGCCCTGGGTGAGACTCTATCCAAGGTTCTGACGAGTTAATCAGCCGCCCAGAATGGCTGCTGGTTGCAAAAATTAAGACAAAGGTAATGGCACATAGACCCACACCCTTGGCTACCGCATGGCGTCTCCTGTCAGCATAATTAGGTGGCATGGCTGACTTTGTCATCCCTGGCTCTCGATGTTTTAACTGTTTGCCGTTCATGTTACTCCCTAGCTACCATCACAATTAGCCCAATACCGCCCCCCATTAGGATCGCCGCCACCCCTGACACCTCTCGATTGGGGATCAGGCTAATGGCTGTAAACAGCAGACCAATCCCAAACATAACGCTGCCGAGGATTGCGATTGTCCGTTCCGAGAAATTCATCATAGTTGGCGTCTGGCGTCAGGGTCTGGCCATATCTATGGATAATTGTAGAGGGACAGCTGTTTTTTATAGCGGTTCTCTGAATGTGTGAAATACTCTAGGGCTGAGCGCACCGCCAATGACCGGATCCGACCGCACTGCCCAACTTCAGGCCCTGCGCGATAGCCTGCGCCCAGGGCAGCAACGTTTGGCTGACTGGCGCGGTGGGCCGCTGGCGGTATCGGCGGTGCCGGGTTCGGGTAAGTCGACGGGAATGGCGGCTGGGGCTGCGATCGCAATTGCTAACTTTCAACTCCACGCCCGTAAACAGCTAATTTTAGTCACCTTTACTCGCTCCGCTGCGGCCAATCTCAAGGCCAAAGTACGTGGCCACCTCAAACACCTCAGGCTGCCCTACAGCAGCTTTATGGTTCAAACGTTGCACGGGCTTGCCCTCAACATCGCTACCCATAGCCCGGAGGTGTCTGGCATTAACCTGGACACCACTACGCTGGTTTCCCCCAACCAGAGCAGCCGCTTGATCCGCACCGCAGTAGAAGCCTGGATCCACGATCAGCCAGAGCTGTACCATCGGCTCACCGAGGGGCAAAGCTTTGATGGGGAAGAAACCGAATGGCAGCGACGCCAGTCTGTACTGCGTACGGAGGTGCTGCCTGCCCTGGCCTATACCGCGATCCACGAGGCCAAAAGTTCAGGATTGCAGCCGGCGGACCTGAGCTATCTGGGGCAACAGGCTCCAGCTAATGCCTATCAGCTGCTTGAGGTTGCCGCCGGGCTCTATGGGCAGTACGGCACCCTACTGACCCAGCGGGGCCTGATCGACTATGACGATATGATTCTGGCGGCCCTGAGGGCCTTAGACGATGCCGATATCCGTCGGCGTTGGCAAACCCAGATTTTTGCCGTTTTTGAAGACGAAGCCCAGGATTCGTCGCCCCTGCAAACGCGACTGTTGGAGAAACTGGCAGCCTATCCTGACGGCGGCAGGGACGGTGCTCCAGATGCCGTTAGCCCGCAGCCAAACCCAACGCTCCCCAACCTGGTGCGCGTCGGCGATCCCAACCAGGCGATCAACTCCACCTTTACCCCGGCCGATCCGGGTTTCTTTAATCAGTTTTGCGATGCCAACCGTCCTGATCGGCTGGCCACCATTGACCAGGCTGGCCGCAGCAGTCAGCCAATTATGGCGGCAGCAAACCATGTGCTCCACTGGGTCAACCAGCAGTATCACGACCTCCCTCCCTTTCGCGAGCAGGAGATTCATCCGGTAGCCGCAGACGATCCGCAGCCCAACGCCAACCCGGCCCCCTTTGGTAAGGGGGTGGAATTGCTCAAGCCAGATCACATTAGCGACTCAGTCAGGCAGATAGCTGAGCGGGTTAAGGACCTGATCCATGGTTGGAAACAGGCCGCCCCAGACGATGAGGTTCTACCTCCCTCTCTAGCGGTACTAGTACGGGAAAACCGGCAGGGTCGATTTATTCGGGAGCTGTTGGAAAATCCAGACCAGCTGGGATTTGATTTTGTTGCTGAAACTGGGCTGGCGATCTATGACGTGGGCAGTCGCGATCGCAATACCCAGATCCCCCTTGAAATGCTGCGGCTGCTGCAGTTTATTGAGCGTCCCCACTCCGCCGACTATCTCAAGGGAGCCCTGCGTGTTCTAGTCGATCGCCAGCGGATACCCACCCAGGATCTCAACCCCTTAGCCGCCAATCCCGAACAGTTTCTCTACCCCGGCCCCCTACATCCAACGCTTACCACCGAGGCCGCCCGCCGTGCCTGTCACTATTGCACTAGCCTGCTGCGAGCCCGTTTTGATCTGCCGCCCTATCACCTGATCCCCTTTCTCGGGACGACCCTCAGCTATAGTCAAAGCGAGCTGGCCACTGCTGATAAACTGGCCGCCCGTATTGCCCAGCAAACCTCAGAAGACAGCAGCCTTAGCACCCTCATCGGCGCTCTACAGGAAGTGGTCAGCTCCGAACGGTTTGATGCCATTGAAGCCGAAGATGCCGAAGCCCGATACACCCGAACGGGCCAGCTGACTATTATTACCATGCACAAGGCTAAGGGCCTGGATTGGGATGCGGTCTTTCTCCCATTTCTCCATGCCAAGCTGATCCCCGGTGAATCCTGGGTGCCTCCCCAGACCGACTTTCTGGGGCCTGTCTCGCTACCGGATGTGGCCCGCGCTCAAATCCGAGCCCGGGTCCATGGCCAGGCAGACATTCCTGACATTGCGGCGGCCTGGGAGCGGGCCACCGCCCTTAAAAAAGCTGAGGAATATCGCCTGCTCTATGTGGCCATGACCCGAGCTAAACGCTTGCTCTGGATGAGCGCCGCCAAACAGGCCCCCTTTGCCTGGAGTAATCCCGATAATCTGCAGGAGGGTGAGCCCTGTCCGATCTTGCCGGTCCTGGGGCAGATGATGCGGCAGGGGGGAACGACACGGTTTTAGAATTGGGAGACGTCCTTATTCCTTCTAAAAAACCACCATGGGTAAAGCCGTTCTCAAATTTTCCTCTGAAGACTGTGGCATCTGTCACAAGATGTCGTTTTATGATGCCAAGGTCGCCGATGAGCTGGGGCTAGCCTTTGTGGATATCAAGATGCAGGATACGGCCACCTACCGCAAGTATCGCCAGGTACTGCTGTCGCTCTACCCCAATAAGGCCGATATGGGCTGGCCTACCTATATTATTTGCGAAGAGCCGGAAGGGGAGTTTCAGATCTTGGGTGAGGTGAAGGGCGGCCATCCTAAAGGCGAATTTCGGAAACGGCTGCAGGCGGTGATTGGCTAAATGGCGGCGGGCAATAAAAAAGCTGGGGTCCGCAATCCCCAGCTTTTGATTTGTGATTTGAGTCTATCCAGGTAGTTTGATTTAGCGACGGCGGTCGAGATTAAAGCACGCCGATGCTGGCTAAACCGATGATGGCACCAGCGCCAATGATATGACCTAAGCTAGTGCAAGCCAGCATGGCACCGTGGCCCATGCCGCCGAAAAGCTCGGGGGATGGCAGACCAAGTCCCACATTTTTTTGTCTAATACCGTAGCTGCCGATTGCGATCGCAATCACATTACAAACGATCATAACGAGCGCCACTTTGGGGCTCCACTGAACTGAACCTGGGGTCACCGCCAATAAAGAAGGTAAGTAAAGCAATTTACCGTCTCCTCTCAGAAATAGTATGGTTTTGAAAACTTGAGGCTCAACTTAGCGCAAACTAAGTACAAACCTTGTCATCATCTTTCATCAACGTGTAATCTCAACGACCGCGTCGTTGCAAGAATTTACAATTAGAGCATAAATACCTATGGTCCATGGCTTACTTTGGCTGCCCCTGCTAATCTTCTTTTTTTGGATTACCTGGGCCGGATGGAACGAATATCGCAAAGTAGAAACCTATAAACAGTGGGCCACCCAGTTTGAGCGGGCCAAATACGACATCTACGCCGCCCTGGGCCAGGTCGACCGTACCCTAACCTGGGGCCGCCCTACCCGACAGGGTATTGTCGAGCTGGAAAGCGCGCAGCTTGATCAGGTTGCTGCCGTTGCTCTCCTACTCAAGGGCGATAATCAACTCGACCGGACTGTTAAAGGGGCAGCGGTGATTCAACTCCAGCTAGGGGAGGGTCGAAAACGGCTGATCCCGTTTACAGATGCCACGCTAGCGGAACAGTGGCATCAGTTTTTGGTTAAAACATTGGCGGCGGACGGGGCCGACTAGCCGTTTTTGGCCATTAGGGGTGGAGCCCCACCGGCGACCGGCTGACTGAATAAATTTTTTTCAAAAAAGTTTCAGAATAATCCTCCCATGGGGAAGGCTGGATGCTTAAATAGACACTTCTACAATGGCAGACCCTTCTACGGCCCCCCAGGTTCTATCGTATCTGTCATATTGGTGAGGGCTGTTCTGTGCTCTCAAGTGCGTTGAGTCATATCGCCCCTGTGACGCGACCACGTCCTATGGCATCGGGACATTAGCTATTTCCAACTGGCACTTTTAACGATTCCAGCACTATGCCGGACCTAGCCGAGTATTCCTATGAAAACCTGGCCGCCCGTCGCCACGATCTCAAACGGCGACGACGGCGACTGTTTTGGCAGCGGCTGTGGCGTCAAACGGCGCTGGTGGGGATTGCCGTTGGCTGTGTCAGCCTGGCGACCTCCGGTCGCTGGCAGCTGCAGTCCGCCGAGCAAATTAACCTCAGTGGCAACCAGCTGCTTTCTGCTGAGGCGGTCCACGGGCTGATGGCCATTGACTACCCCAAATCCTTGCTCAAGGTCCATCCGCTGGATTTGGAAACGTCCCTAATGGCCAAGGGGCCAATTGCCGATGCCATGGTGAGACGTCGGCTGCTGCCACCGGGGCTTAATGTTCGCATTCAAGAACGAATTCCCGTTGCGATCGCGCTGCCCAATCGTGACATGGCCGTTGCGGCCTCGAATGACGAGCCCCAGAGCTTTACCCAAATGGGACTGCTCGACGCCTACGGCTACTGGATGCCCTACAACAGCTTTGCCCAGCTGGGTTCTCAAGAACCTAGACTCAGGGTTCAGGGCATGCGGCCTGCCTATCAAAAAGATTGGCCTACTATCTACCAGGCGTTACAACAATCTCCGGTTACCGTTGCCAAGCTTGACTGGCGAGACCCCACCAATTTGATTCTACAGACAGAACTTGGTGCCGTACATATGGGTTCCTATGGACAAAATTTCTCTAAACAGCTCACTGCACTCGATCGAATGCGAAATTTGAACGTCAAGATGGATATCGCAGAAATTGCCTTCATTGACCTGCGTAATCCCGACAATCCCACCCTAGAAATCTTGCAAGCAACTAAGCCTCCATCTCCCTAAGGAAGCCATCGGTAATATTCTTCTTAGATGGCTAGAGACGCCATAATATGTACATTGTTGGCCCTAGATAGTGATATTTATAACGGGCGTCTTTTGTGGCTTATCCAGGTGATTGATTATCTTTTTTTTGAAGCAGGTTTTTAACTATTCAAATTCTTGAATTAATCAGCCGGTTTAGTTGGTTTTTAAAGCAAGTTCCCGTATAGTTGACTAGAATAAGCGTCTGCTATGTTCGAAATCAAACTTAAAAATTTCTGTAAGGTATTTGAAAAGGGCATTTCGAGCTTTTTTTGCTAGGTTTGGTAACCTACATATTTTGCCATTTACAGAGATTTGCCCTGCCCAGAGAGTAATTACTATATAGTGCTTACTTTGCGGTAGCTGCGTGTGTTCTGCGCCTGATTGGGTTAACAGCTCGCCAATACCTTGTATTACAGTCGCCCTATGTCTAACTCAGCCTCACAAAATTC
>JBCCAQ010000084.1:0-17836 GCA_039814735.1 Cyanobacteria bacterium P01_A01_bin.15 | reverse complement strand
GGCAGGGCCTGGGCCCACAGCACCGTCAGGTTAGGCTCCGGGGCCGCTCCCAGGTTATACAGGGTCTGCAAAAAGCGGAAACTGGTCCGGGTCACCAGGGGACGACCATCTAAGCCCATACCCCCAATGGATTCGGTTACCCACACCGGGTCTCCCGAAAACAGCTGGTTGTATTCCGGCGTCCGCAAAAACCGCACCATGCGCAGCTTCATTACAAACTGGTCGATCAGCTCCTGGGCCTCAGCTTCTGAAAGGCTTCCCTGGGCCAGATCCCGCTGGATATAAATATCCAGGAAGGTGGACACACGCCCCAGGGACATGGCCGCACCGTTTTGTTCCTTGATGGCCCCTAGATAGCCAAAATAGGTCCACTGCACCGCTTCTTTTGCCGTGGTTGCAGGCTGGGCGATATCACAGCCATAGGCGGTGGCCATTTGCTTGAGCTCTTGCAGGGCCCGAATTTGCTCGGAAATCTCCTCCCGCTGGCGGATAACAGCCTCATCCAGGGTATCTAGCTCAAGGGACTTAAGCTGCTGGCGTTTATCTTGAATCAGTCGGTCACAGCCGTATAGCGCCACCCGGCGGTAGTCCCCAATGATGCGTCCCCGACCGTAGGCATCCGGCAGCCCCGTAATGATCCCAGCGTGTCGCGCCCGTCGCATCTCACTGGTGTAGGCATCAAAAACGCCGTCATTATGGGTTTTTCTATAGTTAGAAAAGATTTCTAAGGTTTCGGGTGCCAGCTTATAGTCGTAGGCTTCTAGGGATTTTTTAACCACCCGAATTCCCCCTAGGGGCATAATGGCCCGCTTGAGGGGTTTGTCGGTCTGTAGCCCCACAATCTGCTCTAGCTCCTGGGCAATATAGCCCGCCGGGTGAGCCGTAATGCCCGTTGGCAGACGCTCGTCGACATCCAAAATGCCGCGATCGCGCTCCATCTGCATAAGGTCTTTGACATTGTCCCAAAGCTGCTGGGTGCGGTGGGTAACCCCTGCTAAAAAGCCATCATCTCCGCTGTAGGGCCGATAGTTTTTTTGAATAAAATCTCGTACGTTAATCTCCTGGGTCCATGGACCATCGACAAACCTCTCCCACGCTTGTAAAGGCTCAGCTCCCAAAACATCGGAGCCTTGAGCCGACGAGGTGTTCGTCGATACAACATTTAATTCTTTAGCACTAATGACTGCACTCATAGTTTTTTTCTCCTCGAAGAAGTGTGATATTTATTGCCCAAAACAAGTTTGTTAAAACTCAATCCAACGGATAAACAGAATTCAATACCTTTGAAGTTGGTTGAAGCTGGCACCGTCGATAGCCCACGGCCAAGACCATTTGATGCCATGGCTTTTTCTGTATCCGATTCTCTGAATCTAGAACTTTTGACTGAAGGTCTCTAGCAGGGAGAATCCCGTGGGTGTTGACTATGCTAGCTATTTAACTAACTCTTTAATCTGTTGATACAGGTGCGCCTGTGGCCGCTCCCGCTATGGCCCACGTGAACTCGATGGTGAAAAAAGAACTGCCCCCTCGACAACACCGCTGAGTAATTTTGCTCAATATTTTAGCACGGCAAAAAAGCTTTAGAGTGAAAATCGCCCTTTACTGAGGTCAAGTGATTTTCTGAAAAATTACCGTAACTTTTCGACACTTTTGGTGATAGACAACAATTGAGTTGCGAAACCCTAACCCCTGACGTAGCAGTGAATACATAAATGTTGAGGTAAAGATATCGCTGACTACAAACACTCCACCAACTTCGAGATATAATTTTTATTGGTGATGATTATTGCGGGCAAATAACAGCTTCTAAGACTATGCCGGGCTCACCATCTTGAGGGAACGAATTATAAAAGTTTTCTTAAACAACATTCGAGTATTTTTTACTAGCAAATGTAGACAATATTGCACTATCAATATTGCACTGTGTTTTCCTGCAGTTTGAGCCAGCAGTTTACATCACCATAAAAACTCCAAACCTATTCCAAACCTACTCCAAACCTATATTGAGGCGTTACCACTATGCCTAAGATGAGTGAAATGGGGAGTCAGCCTGTTAAACAAATCGCTACAAACAAGGCTGAAACCAAGGCTGAAACAGCGTCCCCATCATCGGAGAAATCGGTTTCTCCAGACCCGGCCCACGATATTTTGCGCTACGGCTATCAGCCCCTGTCTCCCTTTTTTAACCCCAATGCTGTTGCTGTTATTGGTGCAACTGAACGTCCCGGCAGCGTTGGTCGTACCGTTCTCTGGAACTTGATCAGCAGCTCCTTTGGGGGGACGGTGTTCCCCGTACATCCCACCCGCACCCATGTGCTGGGGATCAAGGCGTACGCTACCGTTGCCGAGATTTCTGAACCGATTGATCTAGCGGTGATTGCCATACCGGCTCCAAAAGTATCTGAGGTGATCGAGCAGTGTGGTGCCGCTGGTGTCAAAGGAGTAATCATTCTCTCCGCTGGATTTCGAGAAATTGGTCCGGTCGGACATGAGCTTGAAGAGAGTGTGCTCAAAGCGGCTCGACAACATCACATTCGGGTACTGGGACCCAACTGTTTGGGTCTGATGTGTCCCAATAGTGGTCTCAATGCCACCTTTGCTGGAGCAATGGCCCGCCCCGGCAATGTTGGGTTTATCAGTCAAAGCGGAGCGCTATGTACCTCTATTTTGGACTGGAGCCTGCGGGAAAATGTTGGGTTTAGTGCGTTTGTATCGATTGGCTCGATGCTCGATATTAGCTGGGGCGATCTGATCTACTACCTGGGGGACGATCCGGCTACCCACAGCATTGTTATCTATATGGAGGCGATTGGCGATGCTCGCTCCTTCCTGTCGGCGGCTCGAGAAGTGGCCCTGAGCAAACCCATTATTGTGATCAAAGCCGGTCGCACCCAGGTGGCAGCCCAGGCCGCCGCCTCCCATACGGGGGCTCTGGCTGGCAGTGACGATGCCCTGGATGCGGCATTTAGACGCTGCGGTGTGCTGCGGGTCAATACCATTGATGAATTATTTAATCTGGCGGAAGTGTTGGGCAAACAGCCCCGACCTCGGGGTAAGCGGTTGACCATTCTGACCAATGCGGGCGGTCCGGGGGTGCTGGCCACCGATGCCCTGATTCGCAGCGGTGGTGAGCTGGCCCCCCTGGATCCCCAAATTGTGGAGCGGCTAGATGCCATTTTGCCGCCCCATTGGAGTCGCCAAAACCCCATCGATATTTTGGGTGATGCTACCCCGGAGCGTTACGGCGCGGCCTTGGATGTCTTAGCTGAGGATAAAACCAGCGATGGTCTGTTGGTGATTTTAAGTCCCCAGGCTATGACTGAGCCCTTGGCCACGGCGGAGCAGCTGCAGCTGCGGGCGGCAAAGTGGAAAAATAAACCACTCCTGGCGAGCTGGATGGGCACAGAAGCGGTCAGAAGTGGTGAAGATAGGCTTAATCAGAGTCGTATTTTTACGCTGCCCTATCCCGATGCGGCGGCTCAAATTTTTACCTTGATGGCCCGGCACAATGAGAATCTGCGTGCCCTCTACGAAACCCCAAGCCTGACCGCATCAGCCGCATCAGAAACCCGCACCGTTCACGATCTGCTGGCCCAGGCCTATGGGGAAAATCGGCGGTTACTAAGCGAGTGGGAGTCTAAAAAGTTGCTCTGGGCCTATGGTATTCCCACCGTTAAAACCGAGCTGGCAACCTCAGCCGATGGGGCCGTTACCCTGGCGGATCAAATGGGCTATCCGGTCGTGCTCAAACTCCATTCCCACACCATCACCCATAAAACCGATGTGGGTGGGGTCAAGCTAAATCTGCTGAATTCGGAGGATGTACGGGCCGCCTACGAATCGATCGCTGACATTGGTCAACCGGGGGATTTTCTCGGGGTTACGGTCCAGCCGATGGTGTCCCAGACGGGATATGAGCTGATCATTGGCAGCCATGTAGACGAGCAGTTTGGTCCGGTGCTGTTGTTTGGCAGCGGTGGTCAGCTGGTGGAAGTGTATCGCGATCGCGCCCTTGGTCTACCTCCTTTAAACACCACCCTGGCGCGACGTCTCATGGAGCAAACCCAAATTTACAAGGCCCTACAGGGCTTTAGGGGCCAGACACCCGTCGATCTAAAGGCCCTAGAGGCCCTGCTAGTCAAATTTAGCCAGCTGGTGGTGGACTATCCAGAAATCAAAGAAATTGAAATCAATCCGCTGCTGGCATCGTCCGATCGGCTGCTGGCGCTGGATGCTCGGGTTGTTCTTCACAGCTCGAAGCTGGTGGCGAACGGCCTACCCAAACCGGCAATTTGCCCCTATCCCGGCCAGTATGTTAGACCCTGGGTCCTACAAAACGATATGAAAGTAGTCATTCGTCCGATCCGACCGGAGGATGAGCCGCTGATTGTAGATTTTCACCAGACGCTTTCAGAAGAGAGCATTTATTTTCGATATTTTCACCTGATCAAACTGCAGTCGAGGGTAGCCCACGAGCGACTAACCCGGATCTGTTTTATCGATTACGACCGTGAGATGGCGCTTGTTGCGGATCATGTCGATGTAGAAACTGGCAAACGCTCAATCTTAGGCGTTGCTCGTCTCAGTCGCCTGCACGGCATCAATGCCGCCGAATTTGGCATGCTGATCAACGACCGCTACCAGGGTCAGGGGTTAGGCACAGAGCTTTTAGGCTCCCTATTGGATATTTGTCGGGCGGAGGGCATCATGCGTCTGTCAGCCACCATCCTGCCAGAAAATCGAGGGATGCAGCATCTTTGTAAAAAACATGGATTTACGCTGCAGCGCGATCTGGATGAAATTCAAGTTTATAAAGATTTCTAGGGTGCCGCTATAGTCAGCAAAACTAGTTCATCAGATCTTATATAGCGGTTACTTATGCTAGGGGGCTCCAAATTTTATCGATGAAATCAGCCGGTCCTACGCAAATTTACCCGTTTATATTTCTTAACAATAGGGCCTGTTTTCCCCAGGGCTTTCCTCAGCTTTTCCACACTTTGAGGGGAGTTTTCCCCAGGTTGCTACCAAAGTTCAACAAAACTGTGAACTTTGGGGAAAACGTTTAAAGTCCGGGGATCGGGCCTGCTATGTAACCATCTGTAAAGAAAATGGCGACTAAACCCCGATCGTCTCGTCAGGCGAAAATTGTTATTAGGAAATTCTAAAGAGACGGGGGCATTGCTAATTGCGATGGCCTCCTGCAAAATGAAGCTCCACTGGCTCAGGTAGGAGCCACCCTTGAGCTGTTTTTAGAGGTCCGCCAATACATCCGTTGGCGGTGATTGAGCCAGGGTGATTGTGGCCAGGTGACACCTTGTTATGTTTACGATTTGAGGAGCATTAGATTTTATGATTCAAGCTGCAGTTCCGGCTACGGTTAGCCTTATGGTAGAAATTCCCGAAGACCTGCATCTGTCGATTCAGGACTATTTGGACACCCATGAAATGTGGAGCCAGGAACGGATGATGCAGGCCGCACTATCCTTATTTTTGATGCAGAATGGCGTCAACCAGGCCCATGTAAATAGCCTCTATCTAGATAGTCTATTTGGCTGTGCGACCTAGCCAATACCGCCGATCGATAGCCAAAAACAACAGGCCCCTACCGCAAGGTAGGGGCCTGTTGTTTTTGGCTGATGCTGTGATGATCTACCTGGGAGAACAATCTCCTTTAGGGGGCTACGGTGTATGCACAAGTACTGAAAACTAGCATTTGCGGCTGCCTCACCCCCCTCAATCCCCCCTTGCCAAGGGGGGAAGTTCTAGTTCTCCCCCTTGCCAAGGGGGAGTTAGAGGGGGTTAATGTAGGATTTTGAACCTCAGTCCGAGATGTGTGCACACCTTAGCCTTTAAGGGGGAGAGACAGTCGTTACCTTAGAAACAATCTGTTGTAAGAGTCCTAAAGCCATCTCCTAACTACTGTTAGGGGAGAGTAGGGAAATCTCTAACTCCCTTGGGGCGATGGGGCATTCTCTCAATTTTTACTTGTCGTCAAGAGCCGCAATGCCCGGCAGAGTTTTACCTTCCAACAGCTCTAAGCTAGCCCCACCGCCTGTGGAAATGTGGCTCATCTTTTCAGCGACGCCCACTTTCTCAACGGCGGCAACGGAGTCACCCCCACCGATAATGGACATGCAGCCAGTTTCGGTGATCTCGGCTAGGGTATGGGCGACAGCTTCTGTCCCGGCTGCAAACTTATCAAACTCAAATACACCCATGGGGCCGTTCCAAATGACGCCCTTGCAGTCGGCTAGGGCCGCCTGGAAGACCTTGATGGAGTCGGGACCAATGTCTAGACCCATCCAGCCGTCGGGGATGGCGTCTACGCTAACGGTTTGGGCGTTGGCATCGGGGGCGAAGTTGTCGGCTACTACAACATCGGTGGGTAGCAATAGCTCAACGCCTTTTTCCTTGGCCTTGGCTTCAAGCTCTTTCGCCAGCGCTAGCTTATCTTCTTCAACTAGAGACTTGCCGACGCTGAGGCCGCGGGCCTGATAAAAGGTAAAGATCATACCGCCGCCGATAAACAGTTTATCCACCTTCTCTAGCAGGGTCTCGATGACGCCAATCTTAGAGGACACTTTAGACCCCCCAACGATGGCTGCAAAAGGTCGCTTAGGGCTGTCTACGGCGCTCTGTAGGTACTGTAGCTCTTTCTCGATTAGCAGACCGCTGACGGCGGGGCTTAAATACTCGGTGACACCCGCCGTAGAGGCATGGGCGCGGTGGGCGGTACCAAAGGCATCGTTGACATAGATCTCAGCAACGGCAGCCAGGTTTTTGGCAAATTCAGGATCGTTGCTGGTTTCGCCGTCGTAGAAGCGAACATTTTCTAATAGCGCCACCTGACCGTCGGCGAGGTCCGCCAGCGCTGCGGTCACAGTGTCTCCAATACAGTCGTCACACTTGATGACGTCCTGGCCCAACAGCTTAGAAAGACGTTCGGCAACCGGCGTTAGCCGCATGCTGTCAACAACCTTGCCCTTGGGACGACCAAAGTGACTGCACAAGATAACCTTGGCCCCCTTACCGGTCAACGCTTGGATGGTCGGCAGAGCGGCCCGAATCCGAGTGTCGTCAGTAATTTTGCCCTGGTCATCGAGGGGTACATTGAAATCAGCGCGCATCAGCACTCGCTTTCCTGACAGGTCAGCTGCTGACAAGTCAGTAACGGATTTCTTTGCCACAGAACTATCCTCCTAATGCAGTTTTGTTACGTTACGTACGCCCCACTTCAAAGCTAGGACAAGCTTGATTACCCTAGGTGTAAAGCGTTAATACATTTTTTACTCAATAGGTATTATCGCTTATTGCGGTTCTGATTTTTTATCCAAGTCTATGGTTTCGTTAGACTATGTTTAAGACCGTTTTATTTCCAATAGATGCCAGTCCGGAAGCCCAGCAGGCGGCTTTCAAGACAGCTGAGTTAGTAAAACATCACCGCAGTCATTTGGTTTTACTCTCGGTGGTCGAGCCGCCCAACGGTGCCAACGCCCATCCAGAGCAGACATCCCCTGAGGCGGTGGCTCAACTTTTGGAGAAAGCGAAGACTGTCTTTACCAGTCAGGGTATTGATACCGAAGCCATCGAACGGGAAGGCAACCCGGCGTTTGTGATCTGTGATGTGGCCGATGAGCTATCGGCGGATCTGATTGTGATGGGCTGCCGGGGTATCGGTCTGACGCCGGAGGGGCACTCAGAGAGCGTCAGCAGTCGGGTGATTAATTTGGCTCCCTGTCCGGTGATGGTGGTGCCCTAGGGCAAAATTAACCGACGCCGACCGCTAGAATAGGGGCTGGCCTCTATTTTGCCTGCTATGTCTTCGCCATCGATCCAGTGGTATCCCGGCCATATTGCCAAGGCGGAGCGCTCTTTAAAGGAGCAGCTAAAGCGGGTGGATGTGGTTTTAGAAATTAGGGATGCGCGTATTCCCCTGGCGACGGACCATCCTGATGTGGATAGCTGGATTGGGGGGAAAGCGCGGGTGCTGGTGCTCAATCGGGTGGATATGATTTCACCCGAGGCGCGGCAGGTCTGGCAAAATTGGTTTAAGGCCCAGGGGCAGACGGTTTACTTTACCAATGCAAAGCAGGGTAAAGGGGTGCAGACCCTGCTACGGGCAGCCCAGGCCGCTGGCAAGGCGATGAATGCCCGACGAAAAAGTCGAGGGATGAAACCGCGACCGGTGCGGGCGGTGGTGATTGGCTTTCCCAATGTGGGTAAGTCGGCCCTAATCAACCGGTTGCTAAAGCGCAAGGTGGTGGTGAGCGAGCGCCGCGCCGGGGTCACTCGGCAGCTGCGATGGGTACGTATTTCCGATGAGATTGAGCTATTGGATGCGCCGGGGATTATTCCCCTCAAGCTAAACGATCAGGCGGCGGCGCTAAAGCTGGCAATTTGTGATGATATTGGCAATGCGGGCTACGACACCCAGCGGGTGGCGGCGGCATTTGTGGATTTGCTAACGGCCCTGGATGCCCAGGCTGGAGATGGGGGCTATGGAGGTGCGATCGCAGCTCGCTACGACAGCCCTATAGTTGCGGATAATGGTGAAACCTACACTGGCGAAACCTACCTAGGCGTCCTTGCCCAGCGCCATAACGGCGATGTGGAGCGGGCCGCTCACCAGTTGCTCAACGACTTTCGCAAGGGTAACCTTGGCAGCCTGGTGTTGGAACTCCCGCCCCCAAACAGGCTTCAAGACGCGCTTCAAGACAGGCCCCCAGACGGTACGAAGACAGCCCCATCGGTTGCTTAGCACATACTTACCCCTAGCGCCAGGGTGGAGATGTGAATCTTCGGCAAAGATTAGAGCCTCCAGCCGGTTCGCCGCCAGCTCCTGAGATAGTATTCGGATCAAACGGGAAATCTTGATGGTAATGGGCGTCCGGCACGCACCGTGGCCAGCAAAGGGAGAAATAAAGGTTGGTGAACATATCCAATGCCCCATCAATCAAGGTGTCGGTGCTTGCTCCAGATGTGTCTGGTGGCGGTATGACGCGGGTTTATCTGGTCAGTCAGATCCTGCAGCGCCTGGGCCATACCGTCGAGGTGCTCGGGTGCCAGTTTGGAGACGCTATCTATCCGCCACCCCCTGAGACCCTGAGCGTATCGTCCGTACCAGGCAAACGGCTGCCGGGGATGATCGCCTCAGCAGCGCAGCTGCTCAACCAGGTTCGGGGCGATGTCATCTACGCCATCAAGCCTCGCCCCACCAGCCTGGGTCTCGCCCTGCTCAAAAAGCGGTATACCCGTTGTCCGGTCCTGCTAGATATCGACGATTGGGAGCTGAGCTGGTTTGGCGGTGAGGGCTATACCTATCGGCCTGCGCTCAAACAGCTGGCCCGCGACATCTTTAAACCCGACGGTGCCCTGCGGGATCTTGAACATCCGTTTTATCTCTCCCTGGGTGAAGGCTGGGTGCGCCAGGCCGATGCGGTCACGGTGAACAATCAGTTTTTACAGCAGAAGTTTGGAGGCCACTATCTGCCCAATAGTAAGGACACCCATATTTTTGACCCGGCCCGTTTTGACCCGGCCCAAAGCCGTCAAAAGTACGGGCTATCTGGCTACCGGGTGCTGATGTTTCCCGGTACGGCGCGGCCCCACAAGGGATTAGAAGATGTGCTGGTGGCCCTAGACCGGCTCGATCAGCCCGACCTGCGGCTGGTGATCGTGGGCGGCCGGCGGCCCGATGGCTATGAAGACGAGCTGATGGCGCGGTGGTCTCGGTGGCTGATCAAACTGCCGAGGTTCCCCCTAGACCACATGGCCGAAGTCGTAGCCGCCGCCCATATGGTGGTGGTACCCCAGCGCAATACACCCACCGCCCGAGCCCAGTTTCCCATCAAACTGACCGACGGTATGGCCATGGCCAAGCCGATTCTCTCCACGACAGTAGGAGACATCCCTAAAATTTTGGGGGATACGGGCTATCTAGTGGAGCCCCACGCGCCGGATCAGCTGGTGGCCATGCTGCAAACCATCTTGAATAATCCAGACCAGGCCGCTGCCCGTGGCCGTCTGGCCCGACAGCGCTGCATACAGCACTACAGCGTTGATGCCATGGCCGAAATCCTTGGACCCCTGATTCAGCAATGTCTCCAGAGGCAGACTCGGAATCGGCTAGGCTATAAACAATTCTATAAACCCATGGAGCACAGTCGCTAGCGCTCGCTATTTTTAAGCCGCTCAAATCCGCCAGTATTGCATCTACTAAGCGTTGCTTGCCTACTTATTTATGTCTTCTACCCGTTTATTATTTCAGTCGCTTTTCAGATATCCGGTTCTTCTATTTTTTACGGTACTTTTGGGCTTCTCAGGGGCGCTGTTCAACGGTGTGAGCACCCTGCTGATTTTGCCCATTTTGCTAGAGCTACTGGGGCAGTCGGCGGACTATATCGATTCTTTGCCGCCTATTTTGCAGCAGTTTATTAGTATCTTTGACGGTCTGCCAGCCGACTATCGTTTGCCAGCGATGGCGGGGGCGGTGGTGACGGTGATTATCCTTAAAAGCCTATCGGCCTATGTGAGCGCCCTGACGGCTGGCACCTTGAATCGTAAGCTGGCCATGACCCTGCGACGGCAGGGGCTGCGGCTGCTTTTGGATGTCGACCTGGGCTACTTTGCCCAAACTAAGATCGGTGATTTGATCAACCAGTTAAATGTCGAGGTCAATCGCACCACCATTGCTATTCGAAACCTGGTGCGCATTATGGTGGTGGTGATCACCATCGGCGTTTTTCTGATACTGCTATTGCTGACGTCGTGGCAGCTGACGATTATTTCAACGGTCACCCTAGGTTCGGTTACCCTGTTAAATCAATTTATTGTTAAACGCTCCAAGGTGCTGGGTCGAGAACTCTCCCAAATTTCCAAGGCCTATTCGTCCCGAGTATTTGAGGTGCTATCGGGTATACGCCTGGTCAAGGCAACGGCCAATGAGGAGCGGGAATATGGACACATCGATCAAATTATTATCGACCGAGAAGGTGCTGAGTACAGCTCCCAGCTTATTTTTGCGGGTATTGGCCCGTTTAATGAAATTATCAACATTATGGCGCTGATGCTGATTGCCACCCTGGGTCGGGTGGCCTTTAGCAATCAGCTAGAGCTATTTTCATCGTCGCTGCTGACGTACCTGGTAATTTTGTTTAGGGCGCTTCCCTATATTGGTCAGCTCAATAGCCAGCGGAGTACTTTAGCCAATACGGCGGCCAGTGTGGAGGTGATTACCGCCCTGCTGCGTCGGGATGACAAACCGTTTATGCCCAGGGGGGCTCAGCCCTACCGCCCCCTGCAGCAGGGCATTCGTTTTAACCAGATCCGGTTTAATTATCCCGGTCATGACCGGGAGGTGCTGCAGGGGATTGACCTGTTTTTGCCCAAGGGGCAAACCCTGGCGCTGGTGGGGGCCTCAGGGGCGGGTAAGTCCACCCTGGCGGATCTGCTGCCTCGGTTTTACGATCCTACGGACGGCACGATCGAGCTGGATGGTGTGGATCTCAAAACGATCGATCTCCATAGCTATCGTTCTAATTTGGGTATTGTCAGCCAGGAAACCTTTTTGTTTAATGCCTCGGTGCGGGAAAATCTGCTGTATGGTCGTCCCGATGCCACCGAGGCTGAGCTGATCGAGGCGGCTAAACGGGCCAATGCCTACGAGTTTATTGAGCATTTGCCCCAGGGGTTTGACACCATGATTGGCGATCGGGGGGTGCTGCTGTCCGGCGGGCAGCGCCAGCGGTTGGCGATCGCACGGGCGCTGCTACAGGATCCCGATATTTTGATTTTAGACGAGGCGACCAGCGCCCTGGATACGGTTTCGGAGCGGCTGGTGCAATCGGCCATTGACGATCTCAGTCGTAACCGCACCACCCTGGTGATCGCCCACCGGCTGTCCACGATCTGTGAGGCGGATCAAATCGCCGTGCTGGATCGCGGCAAGGTGGTTGAGGTGGGCAACCACACGGAACTGCTTAAAGAAAAAGGGGCCTATGCCAGACTCCAGGCCATGCAAAAAACCAAGGACGTGCATGAAAATGGCAGCATTAGCACTAGCCTGGTGGCCAATATTGTCCCCATGTATCGCAAGGCCATTGGTAAATCGTCCTATGAGCTGCGATCGCAGCTTAATTCTATGATTGGTCTGCTGGCCCTGATCCAGGAGGACGTTGACGATCCCTTTGAGCAGACCGAACTGATGACCCATGCCCAAACCATCGCCGTCGATCTGTTGCAGGTGGTGGAAAATTTAGAGTCCCTCGGTGCGCCCGCAGCCAAAGCGGCCAGTCCGGCGGCTTCAACCCACTGACGGTGTGCGGCTAGCCCGCCAAATAGTAAGAACAGCCTAATCTAACTTTCTATAATTACCCCCCTACTCTCCTATGAAACGCGGCATCTATACCCTGGCCAATGATGCGGTCTACGACCAGCTGGTCGCCCTACTCAACAGCATTCAACAAAATTCAGGACACATTCCCGTCTGTGTGATTGCCTATAACAATGAGACCGAGCGGGTGGCGGCTGAGGTTGCCAAACGGGACCAGGTTTTTCTGCTCGACGACCCGGCCCTGTTCCAGTTTTGGGAAGACTTTTCACTGCGGGTTTGGCAGACCCATCCCACAGCCATAAAACAATGGAAAGCCTCAGGCATAAAAACCCAGTTTTATCGAGTAGGAGAAAACCATCGCTATGCGGCCTTTGATCCAGCTGCCCCCTTTGACGAATTTATCTATCTTGATGCTGACACCCTGGTAATGCAGCCCTTAGATTTTATGTTTGAGCGGCTTAGCCAGGCGGATGTGGTGGTCTATGACTTTCAGTTTAAGGATCTCAGCCACATTTTTAATGTGGGCTCTGAAAAACTCTCTACCGTATTTTCCCAAGAGCGGCTGCAGCGCGATATTTTTTGTTCTGGCTGCTACGCGTCTAGGCGGGGGCTGTTTTCTGACGCGGAGCTCACCCATGTGGTGGATACCCTGGCCCAGGGTAATGCGGAGGTGCTGTATATGGGGGCTCCCAACCAGTCACTGTTAAACTACATGGTGCAGATTAACGACCACAGCGTGCACAATGTGGCCCTGGAGTGGCGAGACCAGGGCAAGGCGACCGGCAATGCGGTTTCGTCTAACCACTTTAAAGAAAAAGACGGGCTGGTTTACGACGGGGATAATCTTCTGAGCTATCTGCACTTTATTGGCATCTCGTCTAAGATTTTTCGACGCGTGTGTAGCGGAGAGAATCTTGATTTTCCCTATCGTCAGACCTTTTTACACTACCGCTATCTGTACGGGGACAGACCCCAGTTTGAGGGTAAAGCCAAGGACTATAAACAGCCGCCGTCCCTATCAACGCGGCTGATGAAAAAAGTTGGACTTGTCTAGGGGAGCGCTACCGATGACTAGCCAACCCACAAGGGGCGTTTATATTGTTGCCAATGAGAAGGTCAGGGACAATGCGATCGCGCTGCTCGCCAGCCTGCGTCGCCATGACCCAGATGTCCCGGTCTATTTGATTCCGTTTGACGACCGCTACCAGCCGCTGTTGCAAACGCTGCAAACCCTTTACCAGGTAGAGCTGTTTCCAGATTTGACCTTTTTGGAAACCTTTACCCAAAAAATCAGCGATATTTTTCCCCGCGACTTTTTGGCCCTACCCAACAAAATGCGGAAGCTGGCCGCCTGGTTTGGTCCGTTGGATGAGTTTCTCTATATTGATACGGATATTCTATTTTTTGAACCGGTCTCCCATACCCTGGCCTATCTGGAGTGCGCAGACTTTATTTGCTGCGACTACCACTTCAAGGGGCGCAAGCTGCGGGATGTATTTTCCCCCAGTGTGATTGAGCGGGGCCTATTTCCCGCCGATGTGGTCAATTCTGTTTTTAACAGCGGTCTCTGGGGGTCTAAAAAAGGGGCCATCACCCTTGAGCAGCTGTATGCTCGCTTTGAAGAATGCGCCCAAAACCGCGACTATTTTGACTTTTCGGGGGGCACCACCGACCAGCCGCTGATGAACTATCTGGTGCTCAACAGCATTGATAACCGGCTAAATATTACCCAGGTAAACCCCGGTGAGCCTGGCAGCTGGGGAGGGATGAAGCACTTTGTGGTTCGCGATCGCGCCCTCTATGATGGCGATACCCGGCTGCGCTATCTCCACTGGGCGGGTACACCCATGCGCCCTGGGGGACCCTACCGCGAGCTGTGGGAATATTATCGGTATCTAGACGACCCTCGCCCGGCGGGTGGAGGACAGTCTGTCAAACCGCAGCGTCAGCCCATGGACCGGTTCAAACAGGTGCTGCGTCGGCTCAGGATAAAAAAATAATCTGTTGCTGGGGTAAGAGCCTGGCTTGACCGGGGGTGCGTCCGGGCTTTGTCCCCAACCCAGCCTGTTATTGTTGACAACTATTGTTTATGGCCCCCTGGGTACTCTCTTCTATCTTTTAATCCTATGACATCTCCTAGCTGTTCCCTATCGATTATGGTGGCCCGCACCGACATTCCTTTTATGATGGAGACTATTCCCCATCTGGTGAGGACCAGCCACTATCCCTTTGTGGAGAGAGTTTTGTTTTTAGACACCGCCCCTTTGACGGGGGACAAGGTGGGTCGACCGGGCATTGGCACCCTGGAGCAGCTGCGGGAAAACTGTGCTCGGCTGATGGACATGGGGGTGGTGGATCGGCTGGTGGATATGGACTATAACGACGCCTATCGCCAGCGGGTATACAAAAAACACTTTGGCTCTGTGCCCAAACCCACCCACAACTGGAAGGGCTACCCGATTTTAGGCACGATCTTCTCCCTCGAAGAAACGGTGGGAGACTATGTGGTGCACTTTGATAGTGATATGCTGCAGTACCAAAAGCCCGGGCACAGCTGGATTAGTGAAGCCATGGCACTCATGGAGCAGCGCCCGGATGTGCTCTTTGTCCGACCCCTCTCAGGACCGCCCCTGGCGGGTGGCGGTTTGCATCAGCGGGTCCCCTACGAACAAGATGACGGTTTCTATCGGTTTAAGTTTTTTGGCAGTCGCGCCTACTTGATCAAGAAACAAAGCTTTGAGCGGTTTTTGCCGATTCCAGTGCTGTGGATGGACTACAAAAATGCCTGGCTCAAACAGCTGCCCCCGCGTCTGCTCACCTGGCTTAACTATTGGACCGGTCGAGGCAAACTAGACTCCTGGGAGGTGATGATCTCCCGTGAGCTAGAACGAACCAACGGCTGGCGGGCCACCCTGGCGAATCCGGCGGCCTGGACCCTACACCCGGTGGCCAGGGGGCATGCCTATATTGAGGCTCTGCCCAAAATTATCAGCGCCATTGAACAAGGAGACTACCCCAGCGGCCAGGAGGGCTATTACGACCTTAACCTAGAGCTGTGGCTGGCCAAGGTAGGGGCCACCCGCTAGTCTAGGCAGGGCGACTGGGGTACTGGTGTAAATATTCCAAAAAGTGGGGCCAGTTAAAGCTGCGGGGATCCTGGCGGGAGCCGGAGCGATCCACGATGGCATGGGTGGTGATTCGCTCTTCTGGGATGGTGGTGCGGGCCAACAGCCAGGCTAACGACTGATATTGGGCATCGGTATAGCCGCTGTGGGTGGGGGCGTTGTCCTGACCATCGGAGGGGGTGACCAGGGAAACGTGGTAGGCAAAATTGTTGACCGATGATGAAAACTCAGGGTTGGTGGTGGCGGTTTCGGCTCCGCCGGTACCCTCAAAAACAGAGTTGCCCGCACCGTAGGCGCGCTTATCCGGCGGCACAATGTAGATTACGGTACCGTCCCGGTCCACGATGGCGTGGTAGCTGGCCTGGTCTTCGTCCCGAGGATGGTAGGTTTGAAAAAAATTGATGGCACTGCTAGCGGTCCAGACGGTTTCGTGGAGCACGGCCAGGTAGTCGTGGTTTAAGGGCTGACCGTAGGCGTCAACCGTGTAGCGCTCGCCATAGTTGGAGGGATCGGCTAGCTCTATGCGCTCCGGTGGGGTGTAGCCCGGACCGTCTAGGTTGGTAGCATAGGTCAGCCCAACCGGCTCGCTGGCCGGGCTGACCTGTTTTGCTGGGGCCGGTGCGGCCACCTCCGCTGGAGCCGCTACGGCCACCGGCCGGTGGTGGGCAACCCCTGATCTGTATGTTGCGGCTAGGATGACTGTGACAGTCATTGCCAGACAGAAAACACCTACATATGTGCCTATGCTCAACCAACGACGATTGCCCATGGATTTTTTCTATTTAGAGAGGCCGACGGCGCTACAACATGTCTGCATTAAGGTACAGCCTGAATTGGCTAACCCTCAATGACAATCAGCGATCTTTTATAGAGTAGGGGGTACAGCCCGATTCTGGAAGTAGCCAAATGTGCAAAATGTTGAAATAAGTTTGGGTAAATTGATCATTTTTGGATGGCCGGGTCGGCTAACGGCCCTGGCGGTCGACAAACTGTCGATAGTAGCGGCGATAGCCTATTTCTAAGCGGCCGCCATAGTCTGCGATCGCAGCCCGCTGCCGTCGATACAACCCCTGAAACACATTGGCAAATAGTAGCGTCACCATCGCCACCACCAGCCCCAGAGCGGTCGACACCAGGGCCTCCCCAATCCCCGCTGTCACCTCTGTCCCCTGGGCTGTGCCCACATCCCCAATCTGCACCGACGACAGCGCCCCAATTAATCCCAAAATGGTCCCCAACAGCCCCAACAGCGGTGCCAGCCCGACAACGGTTTCAAAGACCGTACTAAACCGCTTTAACAAGGGAATTTCAGCCTGAGCCGCGCTCTCTAGGGCCAGCTTAAACTCATCCGGAGTAGCCCGTTCTAGGGATAGGGCCGCCAAAAAAATACGCACCAGCGGCAGGGACTGCTGCTGCTCCAGCTTCTGAATGGCCCCCTTAGGCTGCTGGCCATACTCCACCAGAAACTTACTCACCACCCGTTCCTGCCGTTGGTGAATCTGCCACCAAAACCAGCTCCGTTCCAATATCAACGTCACCACTAAAACGGATGCTGCTAGCAGTGGCCAAATGACAACGCCGCCTGACGCCAATAGTCTTGAAATCCCCACGTCAGCTCCCTACCAGCCTATGTGTTCCTGGTGATAATAATCGGCTTTTATAAGCATTTCAAGACATGTGCTTTTATGTCACATTTTTAATGCTTGTAAATTTATTCATCAATGGCTTTAGGTAGGTTGCAAAAATGATTACCTTCACCTCAGGTTTATGCAATCTCTGAGACCCCATTTATCAATCATATTTATTTTCTACTTCTTGAGAAGAAATTAAGTTACGGCCATATTGCCGTCATCTCGAAATGGCTCATGTATGATAAAAAGGCTCGCGTTCATGTAAATCACGCATGCCCGCTGTTGGTTGCTTCAAAGGGCACTAGTGCATCCTCAGGCTGGGCATGACCCCTTGTTCTCTCGCTGGTTTTTATAGCGCTGGCAGCCATTTGTAAACCTTGAGAAAATATCCCTCAATCGCCCATGAGCACTGGGGATTTATATAGGTCGACACTAACAGTGCATTAGGGCCATAAATCAATAATAAATCGGACAGGATTAAACCATGTTGAATCACCGTAATACCCTCAGTCACGATACCGGATTCACCCCAGAGCAAGTATTAGAAAATCGCGGCAGAGTTGCGGTTTTCATTGATGGTTCGAATCTGTTTTATGCCGCGCTTCAGCTTGGTATTGAGATCGACTACACTAAGCTCCTCTGTCGGCTAACGGCAGGCTCTCGACTGTTTAGGGCATTTTTCTACACAGGTGTTGATCGCACCAACGAAAAGCAGCAGGGCTTTTTGCTGTGGATGCGCCGCAACGGCT